>JAFTID010000068.1 GCA_017457085.1 Phascolarctobacterium sp. | reverse complement strand
TTATAGTGAAATAGATAAATATATGCGATATTACAGGTATCAAAGATATCAGGAAAACCTCTTCAGGTTAACCCCCTATGAATATCATTCCTTACTTGCTTCATAGGGGGAATGGTGTCCAATGTATTGGGTCCACATCACCTTATCGCACTTGGGCAATGCTCCATTGGTATTCTTTTACACTACTTGTTTGTCGTAGGGCGATATTAAGGGCTGTATCGCATTAGATTCTTTACAGTACAAAAGCCCCATCCGTTAATTCGGATGGGACCTTGTTTGCCGAACAGTATCTTTTGTAAAATTATGTTTGTTTTTATTAGGAAGTATGGTATAATTTTGATAGAGAGATTTTTGATGAGTCGGTTCCTCCTGCTTAGGGGGTGACAGCAATGACTACCTACGAAGCGTTGTCTTTAATGATTGGTTTCGGCATTCTCGTTGCTACCATTATTTCTATATGTAAGTGATTTTCGCTTATAAAAAAGAATAAGACCGTCATACGGTTGTACAACAGCCTCTTCTTCAACTGAATTTTTAATTCTGCGGAGAGAGCTGACGGTACCAAACGTCAAGAATCTCTCTGCTATTATTATATAGTTAATATACAGTACTGTCAAAGGGTAATAGGAAAAAATAGGGCAAAGAAATAAAAGGAGAGGAACGAGAAGAAGAAAACCAACAAAAGAAGAAGAGCAAGGAGAGGAAAAAAAGAAAGCTCACTATATAAGTGACATGGTTTAAGGTCAAGTGGCTCACATTTTTCGAAAAAATTTTAAGAATTGCTAAAAAAAAGGCGTTTCAAAAAATATTTTTCTAAAAAATGAGCCACTTTGAATTTTTCAGGTCACTTATAAGATAAGGGGAGTTTTTTAGAAACAATGCTTATGGCGTGTTTTACTTAGTCCATTGCCAAATGCGGTACGCCAGCCACATACAAAAGGTTCCGCTAAAATCCAGCAAAACATCTGTCACGCGGCACTCCCGTCCCGGCGAAAAGAACTGAATATATTCATCAACAACAGCAGTCAGCAAGCCAAAGAACAGGATATAGCCTGTGGAAGCTCTGTTGCTAACGTAAAATGCATTATAAGTTTTGCATAAGAGCCAGCTTTGACCGCCAAACTCCATAAAATGCGCTAACTTTCGAACGGTGTATTCGATGTTACCATCGAATCTAACACCAATCATATCAGAGACAGCATTCAAAACAGTTACTACGTAACCGCTCATCTTGGCAGATTCATTTGCAGGCAGAGATGAACTAAAGAATATAAATATTGTAAAAACGATTAAGAGAACTAACCACAAAAATCTTTGCATTCTAGGCACCTCTTACAGATGACGAGTTAACGCATCCATAACCATCATATTGCTAACAACGCCAATACCACCGGGTACAGGAGTAAAAGCACTTGCCTTAGCTTCAACAGCAGGGTCTACATCGCCCACCAGCTTGCCATCAACAGAATTTATGCCTACGTCCACAATGACAACGCCATCTTTAACCATATCAGGTTTTACAAAGCAAGCCTTGCCCACAGCAGCAACAACAACGTCAGCCTGACGTGTAAGCTCTGCTAAATTTTGAGTTTTGGAATGACAAATGGTAACAGTTGCGTTTTTGTGCAGTGCTAGCATGGCAACAGGTTTACCCACCACATTACTGCGCCCAATGACAACTACATTTTTACCTTCCAATTCAATTCCATAATGGTCAAGAGTTGCCAAGCAAGCACGGGGAGTGCAAGCAGCATAAGGATTATTGCCAGCAAAGAACTCTCCTAAATTGGAATAGTTCAAGCAGTCAATATCTTTATTGGCAGCAATGGCAGCACCAACGGCATCACCGTTGATGTGCTTAGGCATAGGCATCATAGGCAGAATACCAGTGATGTAACGGTTGCGGTTCATCTTTTTGATGATGCTGATAACTTCTTCCTCTTCGGTTTCAGCAGGAAGCAAAATCTCTTTCGCTTGACCGCCAAGGTCTTCAATTAGCTTCACCAAACGATTTTTATAAACATGGGAAGCAGGGTCGTCACCTACGACGATTACAGCCAAGGTTACCAGCTTGCCGCTAGCTTTCGCATCAGCAATCTTTTTAGTAATAAGCTCTCTATATTTATCTGCTACGGGTTTGCCCCTCATTATCATAGTAGTCATAATAAACCTACTCCTTAAAAAATCGTTAGAAGTGCTGGATAACAAGGCGGAACAAGATTGCGCCGCGATGGCGTACTTAGGTACGTCGAGCAAGCAATCGCAGTTCCAACACAGTTAGACTGTGCTTATAACGATTTTTGTATGCTTATAACAAATTTTAGTTAGAACAGGCCGGAAATCACGCCATCATCGGACACATCAATCTTTTCTGCAGCAGGAACTTTCGGCAAGCCGGGCATAGTCATGATGTCGCCGGTCAATACTACGATGAAGCCTGCACCTGCAGAGATACGGCAGTTTTTAATGGTAATTTTGAAACCACTGGGACGGCCAAGCAAGGTTTGGTCATCAGAGAAAGAATATTGGGTTTTAGCCATGCAAACGGGCAGGTTGCCGTAACCCATAGCTTCGAAATCTGCCAAAGCTTTTTCAGCATCGTTGCTAAAGTTAACGCCGTCAGCGCCGTAAATTTCACGAGCAACGGTTTCGATTTTTTGTTTCAAAGGCATTTCGTCTTCGTAAATGGGTTTGAAGTTAGCAGTGCCGCCTTCTACCAAAGCAACTACTTCTTTTGCTAATTCAATACCGCCTTCGCCACCACGAGCGAATACATCGGAAAGGGCTACGTTAACGCCATGTTTAGCGCAGTGTTCACGTACTGCTTCCAATTCTTCCGGAGTATCTTGAGCAAAAATGTTGATGGCAACTACCAGAGGCACGCCAAATTTTTGTACGTTTTCAATATGTTTTTCAAGGTTTACGATACCTTTTTTAACTGCTTCCACATTGGGAGTGGTCAGTTCAGCTTTAGGAACGCCACCATGCATTTTCAGTGCGCGAACAGTTGCAACCAGTACAACTGCATCAGGTTTCAAGCCAGCATAACGGCATTTAATATCAAAGAATTTTTCTGCGCCAAGGTCAGCACCGAAGCCTGCTTCAGTAATGGTGTAATCTGCCAATTTCATAGCAGTTTTAGTTGCCATTACGCTGTTACAGCCGTGAGCAATGTTTGCAAAGGGACCACCGTGGATAATCGCAGGAACATTTTCCAAAGTTTGAACTAAGTTAGGTTTAACAGCATCTTTCAAAAGGGCAGCCATTGCACCGTGAGCATTCAATTGACCAGCGGTAACAGCTTTGCCTGCATAATCATAAGCAACGATGATTTTGCTAAGGCGTTCTTTCAAATCGCGGAGGCTAGTTGCTAGGCAAAGGATTGCCATAACTTCGGAAGCAACGGTAATATCGAAGCCATCTTGACGAGGAACGCCATGAGCTTTGCCACCCAAGCCAACTACGATGTTACGCAGTTCGCGGTCGTTCATATCAACAACGCGTTTCCAAACGATACGGCGCGGGTCAATATTCAAAGCATTGCCTTGTTGCACATGGTTATCTACCATTGCAGAAAGGAGCATGTGTGCAGAAGTAATAGCGTGGAAGTCACCGGTAAAGTGCAGGTTAATATCTTCCATGGGTACAACTTGGGAGTAACCGCCGCCAGCTGCACCGCCTTTTACGCCCATGCAAGGGCCAAGAGAAGGTTCACGCAGTGCTACGATAACGCTCTTGTCAATTTTAGCCAAGCCTTGTGCCAGACCAACAGTAGTAGTAGATTTGCCTTCGCCTGCCGGAGTGGGAGTGATTGCAGTAACGAGAACCAGTTTACCCGGTTTTTCAGCTTCCATTCTACGAATCAAATCCAT
>JAFTID010000067.1 GCA_017457085.1 Phascolarctobacterium sp. | reverse complement strand
GATAAATATATGCGATATTACAGGTATGAAAGATATCAGGAAAACCTCTTCAGGTTAACCCCCTATGAATATCATTCCTTACTTGCTTCATAGGGGGAATGGTGTCCAATGTATTGGGTCCACATCAAACTTCGTTATTTGTCAGCACTTCGCTTTACCATAGCCTTTGGTAATACTCAACGCCAGTAGCCCTACCGAATGTCAGACGTACTATTTTTCAAGGCAAATAATTTTTAGTAAGTACACCCCATAACTCCAAGTTAGTAGTAATTTAGAGAACAGGGATGCAAAGCTTTCAGCTTTGCTAGATTTAGGGCAAAGAAATAAAGGAGAGGAACGAGAAGAAGAAAACTTACCAAAAGAAGAAGAGCAAGGAGAGGAAAAAAGAAATCTCACTATATAAGTGACATGGTTTTAGGTCAAGTGGCTCACAATTTCCGAAAAAATTTTAAAAATTGCTAAAAAAGGCGTTTCAAAAAAATATTTTTCCAAAAAATGAGCCACTTTGAATTTTTCAGGTCACTTATAAGATAAGGGGAGTTTTTCTGAAAGAAGGCATACAAAAAGAAGGCCCTCCCATTTTAGGGAAAGCCTTCTAATTTTTTAAAACAAATCTATTTGGTTGCTTTCAGGCAAGTTATCTAAGATGCCTGCATCTGCCAAATGCTCAATGACAGATTTGCCAATGCCTGCACGTAGGCGCAGGTCTTCTCTGGAAATGAAGGGGTTGTTTGCATCGCGCGCCTCTGCAATCGCAAGAGCTGCAATGTTACCTACACCACCAAGAGATGCGATGGGAGGCAGTAAGCCTTTTTCCGTAATGAGGAATTTTGTGGGATGGGATTTATACAAATCAATCTTTTCAAATTGATAGCCACGTTCCATCATTTCATTGGCAAGCTCTAAATAAGTGGCAGTAGATTTATCAGTGGCACTAGCCTTGTAGCCCTGCTGGTACACGCTCTTAATAAAGTTCTTCACGTAGGGCAAGCCTTTTGATACGTGGTTGTAATCAAAATCTGTTGCACGCACTGTAAAGTAAGAAGCGTAGAAATGCTTGGGATGATGCACCTTGCAGTAAGCAATGCGGTACGCCATCAAAACATAAGCCACAGCGTGAGCCTTGGGGAACAAGTACTGCACTCTTTCGCAGGACTGGATGTACCAATCGGGAATATTCACCGCCTGCATTGCCTCTTTCATCTTCGGCTCCAGACCGCTTTTGGCAGCCTTACCCTTACGCACGTACTCCATGGTTTTAAAAGCAAGGCTAGGTTCAACGCCCTTAGAAATCAAATGGGTCATAATATCGTCACGAGTAGAGATGGTTTCCGCAACTGGTTTGCCCTCTTTGATTAAATCCTGCGCATTGTTCAGCCATACGTCAGTACCGTGGGAGTAACCAGATACACGCACAACCTCACTGAATTTTTTCGGTTGAACGTCTTTAATCATTTGGCGAACAAAGTTGGTGCCACATTCAGGAATACCAAAAGTGCCAACCTCACTGCCAATCTGCTCAGGAGTTACCCCAAGTGAAGAAGTATCTTGGAAAATACGCATGGTTTCTTCGTCACCAACGGGTATCTGCTTAGGGTCAAAGTTAGGGTCAGTATCTTCCTGCAAATATTTTTCCAGCATTTTCAGAACCATGGGATCGTCGTGACCTAGAATATCCAGCTTAACCAGACGGTCATTAATACTGTGATAATCGTAGTGGGTGGTGACGGTATCTCCGTCCTTATCGTCAGCAGGACGGTTCATGGGAGTGATGTAATGGATATCCATATTGCGAGGTACAACCATGATGCCACCGGGGTGCTGACCTGTGGTGCGTTTTACACCAGCCATGCCTTCAACCAAGGCTGCAATATGGGCAGGGTGGGCATGCAGATTACGTTCTTCAAAATATTTGATGACATAGCCTGCCGCAGTTTTATTTTGTACTGTGGCAATAGTGCCTGCGCGGCAAACATTGTCACGTCCGAACAGTTCTTCCGTGTATTTATGGGCAACGGATTGGTCGGACATGGCAAGGGCATCGTCAGGGTCAATGCCACCTGAGAAGTTCAAGTCTATATCAGGAACCTTGTCGCCGTGGAAGCCTAAGAATACGGCAAAGGGGATGTCGTGACCGTCACGCACCATATTAGTTCCGCAATGGGGACAATCCTTAGGTGGCAAGTCAAAGCCAGAATCGTATTCGTTGTTCAAGAAGAATTCACTATGCTTGCATTTAGGACAACGATAGTGAGGCATCAAGGCGTTAACTTCGGTAATGTCCAGCATAGTAGCAACAACGGAGCTGCCAACACTACCACGGGAGCCTACAAGGTAACCACGGTCAAGGGAATGCTTAACCAACTTGTGGGCAATGTAGTACAAAACGGAGAAGCCATTACCGATAATGGAATCAAGCTCCATTTTCAAGCGGTCGTCTACCAGCTTCGGCAAAGGGTTGCCGTACCATTCGTAGGCTTTGGTGTAGGTTAAGTTGCGCACCGCATCCTCCGCACCGGGAATGGATGGTGAATATAATTGGTCGTCGTCAGGCACGGGCTTCAGACGTTCAATCATATCAGCAATCTTGTTAGTATTGGTAACGCATACTTCGTAGGCAACATCTTCGCCTAAATAAGCAAATTCTGCCAGCATTTCTTCCGTAGTGCGGAAATACAAAGGCGGTTGGTATTCTACCTCACCTGCTTTATGCCAAGGAGCCTGCAGTACCGCACGGTAAACTTCGTCCTCCGGATTAAGGAAGTGGACGTCACCGGTCGCTACAGTCAATTTTCCTAAACGCTTGCCTAATTCGTAAATACGGCGGTTATATTCTTCAATCTGCTTAACAGTGCTAAGGTTTTTATGCACAAGGAACATATTATTCCCAGTAGGTTGAATCTCTAGATAATCGTAGAAGGAAGCAATTTCTTCCAGCACTTCTTCACTGGCACCTGCCATCATGGCGCGGTACAGCTCCCCTGCTTCACAGGCAGAGCCTAAGATTAGACCGCCCCTGTGTTCCAAGATTACTTCCCTTGGCAAAAGAGGACGTCCATTTAAATAGCGTAGGTGGCTAATGGTAACCAGCTTATACAGATTACGCAAGCCTTCTTCGTTTTGAGCAAGGATGATGATATGGTTGCTCTTAATCTTGTTACGGGTAACCTTTTTCTTAGTTTCTAATACTTCTTGGTCAATGCCGTCCTTAATATCTTCACGGTCACTAATCAGGTAGCCTTCCATACCAAAAATAAGCTTCAGGTCGCTTTTCTTAGCAGCATTGTAGCAGAAGGGGAAAGCTTGTACAACGCCGTGGTCTGTAATCGCCAACGCCTTGTGTCCCCATTTTATCGCCTTCTTCACCAAATCTTCCATTGGTGTCAAGCCGTCCATCTTACTCATCTTAGTATGGCAGTGAAGCTCCACACGCTTAACTTCTGCTTCGTCCTTACGTTCAGGCACGTCAATTTTCATAATGCCTGTGGGCGTTAAGGTCATTTCGTCATTGTTGAAGCGGTCGGGCGCAACGTTGCCCTGAATACGCAGACGCATACCGGGCTTGATGGCACTCTTGAGTTGCTTGCATTCTGCCTTGTGGTCATTACCGTCACGACCAGCAAAGCGCATCTTAATGAACAAGCCACTAGTGCCGTCGCACAGGTTAAAGCTTAAAGAGATATCGCCAGTACGCAGTTCCCTTTCGTTAAAAGCAACAAGGTTGCTGTCCTTGTCCAAGGTTTTCACAAAGATACCTTCAACGACTACTCTATTTTCTTCCTCTATGATGCTGTCCATGGGGCGCACTTTACCCTTAATCTTTTTGCCCCAAACATGTCCGTCATCCTTTTTCTCGCCGTAAAGCCTGTTGTAGGCTGCTTCGTAAGCCTGCTCATATTGGTTAGGTTCTTCCACGCAGGGAGGCAGTGGCGGTTCTGTCTCGCCAATTTGCATTTCAGGTGGTTCCTCCGGCAAAGGGATATCCTCGTAGCTAGAAACGTCACCGCAATCTGCAAATTCAGCAGTAAAAGTTTCGTTAGCTTCATTAGATTCTTTAGCTTCACTAGAGCTAGCCTTAACCCTAGGAACTTCGCCCTCTTTAATGAATTCCACCTTGCGTAAAGAAAAAGCGGCAGCCAACTTATCGGCCGCCGCTTGCATTAAGCCATCAGTAAGGTGAGCGATACAAGTGTAGTGTATCTCCCATAAGCAGGCCGATTCATCAATACAAATCTGCTTAATGTCCAACATTCGCAGCTGCATCAGCTCGGCTTTGGAAAAAGACAGACCGGACAAGAAGCTAAAAAATTTCTCTTTGTCGGGCATAATGCAATATTTTGCTTGCATGTGCGTGTCCTTTCCTTTTAACTATCTATTTGGCATTCTCCAAGGCAATTACGCCTTCAATGTTTTGGATACCACTAGCAAGCTCTGCCAGCTCAATGCCTTTATCTATCCTCAAGTACAATTCCAAAATAATATTGTCGTTTTTATTATCGGATTTAACATTCAAGGTTTTCACCTTGATGCCACAGGCTGCCAGATAACCGGTAACTTCTGTAATAACACCGGGAATATTATGGGCAATGACACGAATGAAACGACGTTCATTGCGATTACCACCAAAACGTTTTTCCCAGTTGTGGAAGGTAACCAAGGTAACCATGGTCAAAATGGTAGCAGCGGTGCTGAGCACGTACATACCACTACCTACCGCCAAGCCAATTGCAGATACAATCCACAAGCTAGCCGCAGTGGTCAAGCCTTTAATGGTCAGCCCTTCGTGCAAAATGGTGCCTGCACCTAAGAAACCGATGCCACTTACGACCTGCGCAGCGATACGTGCAGTATCACGACGGGTACCAATATCATTTTCAGCTACAGTTGTAACCGGTGCAATATCATCAAAGCCATAAATGGAAACCAGCATGAACAGCGCAGAACCTACACACACCAGAATATGAGTTCTGAAGCCTGCAGGTCTATCGCCACTGCCACGTTCCATACCTACGATACCGCCTAAGACTGCCGCAACAATCAAGCGCAGTACCATAGTCAGCTCTAATGGTGACACCAGTTGGGTTACCATAGAAACATCAAACATTTTTTACCTCTTACAGTTTAGCCAGCATTTCTTTAATGCTTGCTACATAATCGCCTTCAACAGGCAGCATTACCACTTCACCGGTTCTGCGTGCTTTAACTTCCATGTTGCCTTCTGCCAAGGTTTTGGGGCCAACAACAACACGCAAGGGGTAACCAATGAGGTCTGCATCTTTAAATTTAACGCCGGGACGTTCGTTGCGGTCATCAATAACTGCTTCGATGCCAGCTTTTTTCAATACTTCGTAGATTTCTTCTGCTTTTTCAGTAGAAGCTTCGTCTTTAGTATTTACAGGAACAACCAATACTTCGTAGGGAGCGATGGCTACAGGCCAAATCATGCCGTCCTTATCATTGTTTTGTTCGATGCAAGCAGCCATGGTACGGCTTACGCCGATACCGTAGCAACCCATAACCATGGGGTTTTCTTTACCGTTTTCGTCCAAGTAGGTGCAGTTCATAGCAGCGCTGTATTTGGTGAACAGTTTAAATACTTGGCCAACTTCGATGCCACGAGCTTTTGCAACTTTACCACCGCAGTGAGGGCAGGGGTCGCCTTCTTGGATCAAGCGAATATCTGCAACATAGGTCGGAGTGAAGTCGCGACCAGGGTTTACGTTAACAAGGTGGTAGCCTTCTTTGTTAGCACCACAGCATAAGTTATGCATTTTCATTACGCTGTGGTCAACTACTACCATAACTTTTTCAGGCTCAATACCAACAGGGCCCATATAGCCGCCGCAGGTACCAGCTTCAACCAGCATGCTTTCGTCAGCCATTTCAACTTCCAGCACGCCGCAGGTGTTGATTACTTTTACTTCGTTTACTTCGTGGTCGCCACGAACGAAGCACAAAATCAAACCTTTTTCAGATTTGTATGCTACAGCTTTTGCAGATTTTTCTACAGGCAGGTTCAAGAATGCACAAACATCAGCAATGGTTTTGCAGTTAGGAGTTTCTACTTCTGCTCTTTCCAGTTCAGCTTCGTCAGCAGCTTCGATGACATGCATTTCAGCTTTTTCTACGTTAGCAGCGTAATCACATTCGGTGCAGTAAACGATTTCAGCTTCACCGCTGTCAGCGATTACCATAAATTCATGGCTGCCGCTACCGCCGATAGCACCACTATCTGCTTCTACAGGACGGAAGGTTAACCCGCAACGGTTAAATACATTGGTGTAAGCATCATACATAGCTTTGTAGGATACGTCCAAGCCAGCCTCGTCACGGTCAAAGGAATAAGCGTCTTTCATGATGAAGTCACGGCTACGCATCAAGCCGAAGCGAGGACGACGTTCGTCACGGAATTTATCTTGAATTTGGTATACGTTCATAGGCAATTGACGATAGGAACGCACGTCACCTTTAATCAAGGTGGTTACCATTTCTTCGTGGGTAGGACCAAGGCAATATTCACGGTTATGACGATCTTTCAGACGGATCATTTCTGCACCGTAAGCACCCCAACGACCACTTTCTTGCCAAATTTCAGCAGGTTGCATAATGGGCATCATGATTTCTTGTGCACCAGCAGCATCCATTTCTTCACGAACGATGTTTTCTATTTTTTTCAGTACGCGCCAAGCCAAGGGCAGGTAGCTGTACATACCATTGGTAGATTTACGCATGAAACCAGCGCGCAACAATAATTGATGACTAACTACTTCAGCTTCTGCAGGAACCTCACGCAAAGTGGGTGCGAACATTTTAGAAATTCTCATTTATTTAATACCTTCCTCTCAAGTAAAATTTTTTCAATTTCAGCGAACAACTCATCAATAATATCAGTTTCCGGAACTTTTTTCAAGACTTCTCCTTTACGGAAGATTAAGCCTTCATTTATACCACCGGCAATGCCAACGTCAGCTTCACGTGCTTCACCGGGACCATTTACTACACAGCCCATAACAGCAACGGTGATTGGCTCGCTAATTTCAGCCAAACGTTTTTCAACTTCCAAAGCTAATTTTTCCAAATTAATCTGTGTTCTGCCGCAAGTCGGGCAGGAAATTAAGGTAGGCCCATATTCACGCAAGCCAAGGGATTTTAAGATTTCAAAACCAACCTTAACCTCACGCACCGGGTCACCAGTCAAGGATACGCGAATGGTATCGCCAATGCCTTCTGCTAGCAAGGTGCCAATGCCAACTGCGGATTTAATTATACCACTGTTAACAGTACCTGCTTCCGTAATGCCTACGTGCAAGGGATAATCACATTGGCTCGCCATCAAGCGATAAGCTGCCAAGGTCAAGGGAACATCATGTGCCTTCAAGGAAATCTTGATGTTCTTATAGTCCATCTCTTCCAAGATGCGAATGTGGCGCCAAGCAGCTTCCACCAACGCTTCTGGGGTAGGATGTCCATATTTTTTCAGCAAGTCCTTGGGCAATGAGCCTGCATTAACACCAATGCGAATAGGAATGTTGCGTTTTTTAGCAGCTTCTACAACTGCCGCTACCCTATCGTTACCGCCAATGTTGCCTGGGTTCAGGCGCAAGCCGTCAACACCAGCTTCAATGGCAGCCAGTGCCAGCTTGTAATCAAAGTGAATATCTGCGATTACAGGGATGGGACTTTCTTTGACGATGGTTTTTAGCCCTTCTGCAGCAACCATATCGGGAACGGCGCAACGGACAATGTCACAGCCTGCTTCTGCCAATCTTTGGATTTGCTCCAAGGTTGCTACGGGGTCGCTTGTTTTAGTATTTGTCATTGATTGCACTGCGATTGGGGCAGTACCACCCACTTTTACTTTACCAACTTCCAGTTGACGAGTTAATCTGCGTTCCATGCTCAGTCACCTCTCAACGAGTTATATCTTTAAAAGTAGAAAAAATTGTTATTGCCAAAATAATGGCAATACCAACAGTTTGAAAGTTTTGCATTGCCTTTGCTCCCAAGGGTTTGCCACGCAAGCCTTCGTACAGGAGCAGTACAAAATGCCCACCGTCAAGTGCGGGTAAGGGCAACAGGTTAATTACGCCAAGGTTAATGCTCAGGAAAGCAACAAAGTTCAGCAGGGGCAGTAAGCCTTCCGCCGCAACCTGTCCTGCCATCTGGGCAACACCGATGGGGCCGGAAACTTCCGCAGAAGCCTTGCCCATAATGATTCGTTGCAGGCCTTCCATCATCATCACGATTACCTTTTGGGTGGAGGTAAAGCCTAATTTAATGGAATCTACCACACCCAAACGCTCTTTAACGAATTTAGGAGAAATACCAATCAAGGGACGTCCTAATTCTTCGTTAAATTCAGGAAGCATTTTGTATGTATGTACGGCGCCTGCACGTTCCGCAGTAAGAGTAACCTCTTTTGTGCCATTATCACGCAAAGTAACTACTACGTCGTTCCATGTGTGCATGGGAGCACCGTTAATAGTCAAAATCTTGTCGCCAACTTCAAGACCTGCGTTATACGCAGCCTTGTCTTCAACGACGATGCCTAAAATAGGCTTATCAACAGGCTTTTCAATACCGTCAATCATAAAGATGCCGGAGAACAAAATTACAGGCAGAATAAAGTTCATCAAGGAGCCTGCCAGTATTACCAGCATTCTCGCAGGGATGGATTTAGCCTTGAAACCGTTAGGCTCCCACGGGTCTTCCGGGTCCATGCCTGCAATTTTATTATAACCGCCCAAGGGAATAACCCTTAAGCTGTACAAGGTATCGCCATCTTTTTGCTGGTAGATGTTAGGGCCAAAGCCAATGGCAAATTCTTCAACCTTCATTCCGGTCATTTTCGCCGTAATGAAATGCCCCAGCTCGTGTACCGTAACAAGTACGCCAAACACAAAGATAGCAGCCAAAATCGTCAGCAATTTTTGCCTCCTAATTCTAAGTTATTACAAACTTTCAATAATGGAATGTGCTGCCGCACGTGCTTCTGCATCTGCACGTTCAATGTCTTCAATGCAGGGAACAGCAATGTTCTTGTGCAGGCTAGCAACCTTTTCAGTAATGTAGGGAATATCTAAATATTTAATCTTGTTGTCCAAGAACGCATATACAGCTTCTTCATTAGCAGCATTGAATACGCAGGGTAAGGTTCCCCCTGCTTTACCGCAGTCAATGGCAATGCGCAGGGACGGGAAAGCTTCCATATCAGGTGCTTCAAAGGTCAAAGCGCCAGCCTTAATCAAATCTAATTGGTCAAAGGCTTTGTGATAACGACAGGGATAGCTAAGCGCATATTGGATGGGCAAACGCATATCAGGCTCACCCAATTGAGCGATAACACTGCCATCACAGAACTCTACTAAAGAGTGGATAATGCTTTGAGGATGCACTACCACATCAATTTTTTCGTAAGGCATATTAAAGAGCCAATGAGCTTCAATAACCTCTAAGCCTTTATTGGCAAGGGTGGAAGAATCTACGGTAATCTTCTTACCCATGCTCCAATTAGGATGATTCAAGCATTGTGCCAAGGTAACGCTTTCTAATTCACTACGCTTCTTCCCACGGAAGGGACCACCGCTGGCAGTAATCAGGAGGCGTTTTACCTCGTCCTCTTTACCGCCTTGAAGAGCTTGGAAAATTGCACTGTGTTCGCTATCCACAGGAGTAAGGCTAACATTATTTTTAGCAACAGCTTCCATAACAAGGCTACCAGCTGCCACCAAGGTTTCCTTATTGGCAAGGGCAATATTTTTACCGCAGTTAATCGCCGCCATAGTGGGGCGCAAGCCTGCGTAGCCAACCATGGAAGCCAGCACGGTATCTACTTCACTGTAGGTTGCAGCAGCCAAAAGACCTTCTTCACCGGCAAGAATTTCAGTTTTGCCGTGATAGCGAGCTGCCAGACGAGCAGCAGCTTCCTTATCGGAAAGCACAGCAAAATCAGGCTCAAAGGCACGGATTTGTTCTTCTAAAACTGTGTCGCTGGTATGAGCAGCCAACACGCGAATCTTCATTTTATCGGGATTAGCAGCAGCAACCTCCAAAGTTTGTCTACCAATGGAGCCAGTACTGCCAAGCAAAGAAATATTCTTCATAAAATAGACCTTCTTATGTGAAGTGATGCTCCTTCTTTGAGGGAGCTGTCAGCATAGCTGACTAAAGGAGTTAGAACAAAGTAAAAATCAGGAACAGATAATAGGTAACGGGTGCAGTAAAGAGCAAGCTGTCGAAACGGTCAAGCACACCGCCATGACCAGGGAACAGTTTGCCGGAATCCTTCACGTCAAAGGAACGTTTCAAGATGGATTCTACCAAGTCACCCACTGGTGCGAAGAAGGCAATTGCCAAGCCAAGCACCACACCTTGCCACAGGGGAATGCCCAGGCACACGATGCAGATTGCCAAAACTACAATGAAGCAGCCAACGAAGCCACCTACAGCACCTTCAAAGGTTTTCTTAGGACTAACACTGCAGAACGGAGTTTTACCACAGAAGCGACCTACGAAATACGCGAAGATGTCGCTTGCCCAGGTACCAATGAGCACCATCCACAGTGCAAGCTCGCCAAAGTGGAATACTCTAAAGCCTAAGTCAATATGGGGGCTAAGATACAAAGAACGCAACAAAATTACGTGGGAAAAGAGCACGCCACAGTAAACCATCCCCCAGATGGAAAGAGCAGTATTGCTTGCCCAATCCTTATCGCCACATTGACAATGGCGCACCAAGCCTTCGATGGCGTTAAAAATAAAGAACAAGGCTGTAAACATTGCCATAAACGCCATAACAAAAAGTTCTTCAATTTCTGCATGATAAGCAAAAGCTGCGAAGCCGCTAATCAAAAGGCTTCCCAATCCGGAGGTAAGGTAGTAAACATTTTTACCCTTAGCCGCAGCAATTTGATGATATTCATACCAGCCAATGGCACTCAGCAGGAAAACCGCCAAGGAAAATACCCAGCCACCAGTGGTAATGATGCCAACGGCAGCAACTGCACCAATGGCACCTGTAATAATACGTGTCAACATCTTTTTACACCTGCTTATTTATTTACTAAGCCACCAAAGCGACGTTCACGCCCTTGATAAGCAGCAATAGCCTGCAGCAAATGCTCTGGTGAAAAATCAGGCCAGAACACTTCTGTAGTCCAAATTTCTGCGTAAGCAATTTGCCACAGCAAAAAGTTACTAATGCGTAAATCGCCACCCGGTCTTATGAGCAAGTCCGGTGCGGGCAGACCTTTAGTATATAAATAACTTTCTACAACTTCGTTGGTTATATCTTCTACGGACAACTGGTCATATTTAACATCCATTGCAATTCTTCTTACAGCTTGCAAAATTTCAGCCTGACCGCCGTAGTTTATTGCCAAATTCAAAATAATACCGGTATTGTTCTTGGTAGCTTCAATGGCATTATCCATTTTTTGCTTAACAATTTCCGGCAACCCTTCACGAGAGCCCAAAAAGCGCACTTGCACATTGTTCTCGTTAAATTCTTCAATCTCACTGGTTAAGTAACGGGACAGCAGCTCCATAATGAAGTTTACTTCTGTCACAGGTCGCTTCCAGTTTTCAGTAGAAAAAGCATAAGCGCTGATAACCTTTACGCCCAGCTTATCTGCCGCTCTCACAATGGTCTTTAAGGTTTCTGCTCCAGCTTGGTGACCAAAGGTGCGCACCTTGCCTTGAGCCTTTGCCCAACGTCCATTGCCATCCATAATAATCGCAATATGTTTAGGAATATTGTTTAAATCAATATCTGTTAAATCCCAAGTAATCTCTGCCTTGGGTGTAGTCTTTTTGGTTTGAAACAAGCCTTTAAACACAAGCATCCAGCCTTTCGCTAGAGAATCATAAAAAATAAGAAATAGGCAAGCCTCCCTGCGGAGGCCGCCTTTTGTAAAATTTGCTATTCAGCCGATGAAATTATTCGATTGCACCAACGGGGCAAGCTGCTGCGCAAGCGCCGCATTCTACGCATTCTTCACCGATTTCATATTTGCCGTCCACTTCGTTGATAGCACCAACGGGACAGGTAGCTGCACAAGTACCGCAACCTACGCAAGCTTCTTTATCAATTTTCAATGCCATAGCCTTTGCACCTCCTCTCCACTTTATCTATACACGATGGTAAGAACACTTCTATCGTCAGGCAAGGTTTGTTGCCTAACTACATATTTACGCACTTCTTTACCCTCAAAATCAGCCTCGCTGTCACGAGGAGGCAGCAGCACCTTAATTTCGTACTGCACGCCTGCCGCTTCCAAGCGTTGTACTGCTTCTTCCAAAGGCAGTGCCAAAACATTAGGAACCTGCATCAGATTTCCATAACTTCTTTTTCTTTATTTGCTGCAACGCCATCAATTTCTTTGATAACCTTGTCAGTCAGTTTTTGTACATCGTCAACGCCCTTTTTGGATTCGTCTTCGGTGATTTCTTTAGCTTTTTCAGCTTTTTTGATTGCATCGTTAGCATCACGGCGCAGGTTACGAACGATTACACGGAATTCTTCTGCTTTTTTATGAACAACTTTAACCAATTCTTTACGACGTTCTTCAGTCAATTGGGGAAGGTTCAAACGAATGCAAACGCCATCGCTGTTGGGGTTTAAGCCCAAATCAGATTTCATGATTGCTCTTTCGATCTCTTTGAGCATGTTTCTTTCCCAAGGTTGAATAACAATCATACGCGGTTCGGGAACGGAAACGCTTGCTACTTGGGTTACCGGAGTGGGAGCACCGTAGTAATCAACGGTTACTTTTTCCAGCAAGGAAGGAGTTGCACGACCAGCACGCAGGCTAGCCAGGTCAACGCGCAATGCATCTACAGATTTATGCATTTTGCCTTCAGCATTGGTGATAATTTCTTTTACAGTTGCCATTTTATTTACCTCCTACAAGGGTACCGATTTTCTCGCCAGAAGCTGCACTCAAAATGTTACCCGGTTTGTCAATATTGAATACTACGATGGGAATGTTATTGTCCATGCACAGGCTGATTGCAGTGGAGTCCATTACGCTAAGCTTGCGTTGGATAACTTCAATGTATTCCAGTTCATCGAACATAACAGCATTGGGATTTTTAGCAGGGTCACAATCGTAAACGCCGTCAACACCTTTTTTAGCCATGAGGATTGCATCTGCTTCGATTTCAGCAGCACGAAGTGCAGCGGTAGTATCAGTAGAGAAGTACGGGTTACCAGTACCTGCAGCAAAGATTACTACACGTGCTTTTTCCATGTGACGGATTGCACGACGACGGATATAGGTTTCTGCGATTTGACGCATTTCAATAGCAGTTTGTACGCGGGTGGGCACGCCCAAGTTTTCCAGAGCATCTTGCAATGCCAAGGAGTTGATTACGGTTGCCAACATACCCATATAGTCAGCAGTAGCACGATCCATGCCTTTGTTACTGCCGCTGATGCCACGCCAGATATTACCACCACCATTTACAACGGCAACTTCAATACCGGTAGCAACTACTTCTTTAATTTGAGCAGCCAAGGAATAAACTACTTCAGGATCAATTCCAAATCCTTTTTCGCCTGCTAATGCTTCGCCACTTAATTTCAAAACTACACGTTTAAACTTATTATTTTCTGCCACTTGTATTACCTCCCAAATGAACATACTTTATCCTATTTTAAGTTCTACACACTTCTAAAATTTCCTCTTTTTATTTTTGAAGAAATGTAAAATCTGAGAGAGAATTTGTTATTGGAAAACGTGTTAGAAGTGCCGTAAGACAAGGAAAAGCGCAAATCACGAAGCGAAGATGTACTATGCGTACCTCGAGCAAGTAATTTGCGCTTTGACACAGTATGACGGTGCTTATAACACGTTTATTTAGATTTCTTTAAAGAAGGATGCAGGGCGTTTGCACAACGGGCACAAATATTTTTCAGGAAGTGCTTCCCCTTCGTAAATGTAACCGCAAACTTTGCAACGGAACTTCTTAGTTGCAGGTGCTGCTTCCTCTTGGGGAGCAACGTAAGCTTCGCCCAAATCAGCACTTCTGTCAAAGTACATGGTGTGCAGCATTTCTTCTGCCAGTTCGCTTAAAGGCTCGCCGTAGAATTCTTCATACAGCGCTTTGATTTCAGGGTTTTCGTGGCTCAAACGCAGCTGCATTTCATCGTCACGTTTGTACAAGCCTTCAATACGTTTCGCACGGAGCGCATCGCCTTTATATTCTTTATCCTTCGGTTGACCGCCGCCACCAATGCAGCCACCGGGGCAGGTCATAACTTCTACAAAGTGGTAGTTTGCTTCGCCAGCTTTAATTTTTTCGATAAGCTTACGAGCGTTGGCAGTACCATATACAACTGCAACTTTAACTTCCACGCCGTCAATATTTACAACAGCATCACGAATTCCTTCCATACCTCGAACAGCTTGCAAATCGTACAGGCTTGCAGGAACTTCTTTCTTAGTTACGAAAGCGTAAGCAGTACGCACTGCTGCTTCCATAACGCCGCCAGTGTTACCAAAAATTACGCCTGCGCCACTAGCTTCGCCCATGAAGCTGTTATAATCTTCTTCCGGCAAGTTTGCAAAATCAATGTTTTCATCCTTAGCAAGCATTGCCAGTTCGCGAGTGGTAATTACATAATCCATATCACGCATGCCTTCGATGCCCAAGTGTTTAGCAGCAGCCTGCATTTCTTCCCTGCGGATTTCAAATTTTTTCGCAGTACAGGGAGTGAGCGCAACGTTGACAATCTTAGTGGGGTCAATGCCCATCTTTTTAGCAAAGTAAGTTTTAATGGTAGGGCCTTGCATACCAATGGGGCTTTTCGCAGAAGAAAGATGCTCGCGCATTTCAGGGTAATAAGTTTCCATAAACTTAACCCACGCCGGGCAGCAGCTAGTAAATTGGGGCAAAGGTTTATTGCCTTTCACAATACGTTCAATTAATTCGCTAGCTTCTTCTACAATGGTCAAGTCCGCAGCAAAGTTGGTGTCCAAAACGTAATCCACACCTAATTTGCGTAACAGAGCAATCATCTTGCCTTGCACGAAGCTACCATCAGCCATGCCAAATTCTTCACCCAAAGCAATGCGCACGGAAGGAGAAGTGCTTACGATAACAATCTTTTCCGGATTACGGATTTCTTCCGCAACTTGGTAGACTTCTACTTTTTCAGTGATGGAATCCACCGGACACACATTAGCACATTGACCGCAGTGAATGCAAACAGGCACGTCACCGGTTTTAGCCAAATCATAGGTACCGTACACGCCAATATCGTTAGTGCAGACTACCTTGCAGGCACCACATTTAATACATTTAAATTCCAAACGTTGGATGGACGGATTTTCCACAGCGATAGGAACACGAATATCTGTGAATTGATGTTGAGACATAAAAAACTCCCCCTTCATAATTCATAACTTGATTACTCTAATTATAAATTATCAAGAGGGAGTTTGGCAATTTTTTAATTTACAAACCCTTTGCTTTATCCTTGGAGCTACGTATTTTTTTGTAGCCCCAGAAAATTAAAACAACTACCGTCACCAGAATCGCCAAGCGTTCGCTATGCTCCTTGTAATTTACAAGGTCATGGCCAATGACAACCTCCAATGCCGTTGACGGAAACTTACCTATTAAATTGGCAAGGATGTAGTCACGCACGCTAATACTGCTCACCGCACCAATAGCTGTCAAAATTCCAGAGGGGAAATAGGGCAAGGCTCTAGCAAAAGCCATCCACTCCAAGCCGTGTTTACCACTAGCTTCGTCAATATGCTGTAAGCTGTTGCTTTTAGCGATAATCTTTTCCGCAGTGCTTCTAAAGAAGAAACGCATTAAAAGGAAGCTAATTACCACGCCAACGGTTTCTGCCAGCCAAGAGATTAAAATACCAATGGGCAAGCCAAAGATTAAACCGTTCGCCGTGGAAAGAAAGATGGACGGGAAAATACTACCTGCATTAATAAGCACGTCTAAGAGAAAGCTAATTACAATCGCCCACGGTCCGAAGGAACGCAGATATTCCACCAAACCATTTACGTTACCACTAACGGCAAGCTTAAAAGCAGTGTTGAAAAAATCTTGGGCAAAGAAATGAATTAGCCCCACTAGCACTACCAAAAGCACTGCCACTACCACTTTTGAAATTGTATCTGGGTTATGAAGCCAATCCTTCTTTTCCAAGTTAAAACCTTCTTATATGTTAAAAATCATCTGGAAGCGATCATCAAGCTGCATTTTTACAAAGCCAAGCATTTCCTGCCAATCGCTTTCATTTTTCATTAAGCTTTGCGCAATATTACGTGCCTGCACGATAATCTCCGTATCTCGAAGTATATCAGCTATGCGCAAATCAGGCAAGCCGTGCTGTCTCATACCAAAAAGCTGACCTGCACCACGTTGCTCTAAATCCTTTTCTGCTAAATAGAAACCGTCGTCGCTGTCACGCAAAACCTTTAAGCGCGCCAAGGTTTCCGGGCTATCCGAAGGAGTGAGAAGCACGCAATAGGATTGTTCAGTGCCACGCCCTACACGCCCGCGCAATTGATGAAGCTGTGCCAAGCCAAAACGCTCGGCATTTTCTACAACCATCAGCGTAGCATTGGGCACGTTAACCCCAACTTCGATAACAGTAGTGCTTATCAAAACCTTCAGCTTACCAGCACTAAAGTCTGCCATAATGGCATCCTTCTCCGCAGGTTTCAACCTACCATGGAGCAAGGCGCAGGGAATATTTTCTAAATAGCCATGCACCAGCTCGTCATAAACATTTTCTGCACTACGAGCGTTAAGCTGCTCGGAATTTTCGATTAAGGGACAAACGATGTACGCCTGCCTTCCTGCCTGCACCTGACGAACAAGTCCTGCGTACACGTCCTTGCGTTTTTCTTCCGTATAGCACAAGGTCTGCACAGGCTTACGTCCCGGCGGTCTTCCCTTCATTAAAGATACATCTAAATCTCCGTACACTGTCAATGCCAAAGTACGGGGAATGGGAGTCGCCGTCATAATCAGAACGTCAGGAGCGTAGGTAGATTTATTGGCAAGCTTCGCCCTTTGCTCCACACCAAAGCGGTGCTGTTCGTCCGTAACAACAAGGGACAATTTGGCAAAGTGCACGTCCTCCTGTAGAACTGCGTGAGTACCGACCAAAACGTCCACCAAGCCAAGCTCTAAATCTTCCAACAAACTTCTGCGCTCTTTGGCACGCATACCACCAGTGAGTAGTTTCACACGCATACCAAAGGGTTCCAAATAATTAGTCAAGGTTTCGTAATGTTGTACTGCCAAAATTTCTGTAGGCGCCATAATGCAACCTTGGTAGCCATTCTCGGCAGCCTTCGCCAAAGCAAGAGCACTGATAACAGTTTTACCGCTACCAACATCACCTTGCAAAATGCGATGCATGGGCTTCACGTCCTGCATATCTAAGGAAATATCTAACCACGCCTGCTTTTGGGCAGGAGTAAGTTCAAAAGGTAAGTTCTTGATTACCTGCTGCAGCTTCTCGCCGTCAACACCATGCTTTAAGCCTTGACGTGTCTGCTGATTTCGACTGCGGTAATATAACAAACCACATTGCAGTAAAAATAATTCTTCAAAAACAAAACGCTTACGCGCCCTTTCCAGCTCCTGCCAGCTTGCAGGGAAGTGAATATTTTTCAAGGCACTTACCCTATCCGGCAAGCCACATCTTTTAATGATGGAATCAGGCAAACTTTCCGGCAGCTCCTGCTCCGCTTTGGCAAGAGCAGTTTTTATCCAAGCCTGCATATTTTTTTGCGTTAAGTTTCCTGCTAAAGCATAAGTTGGGATAATGCCCAAGCCTTCTTCAAAATCTGCATCAATTACCGTACAAGAAGCATCACCAACGTGCTTAGCAGTGCGTCCTTTTTTAACACGACCGGTAATCAAGAGAGTTGTATCAGGCTTATATTTTTTCGCTAGGAAACGTTGCCCCATGAAAAAATAAATATCAGCGTAGCCAGTTTCGTCACGCACCGTAACCACAGTAAAACGCAACCTGCCATTAAAACCGTCACGAACACAGTACACCGTTCCCTTAAAAAGCTGTTTGCTACCATCTGTAGCAAGCTCGCCAATAGTTTTCAAACGAGAGTAGTCTGCGTAGCCTTCCTGTCTAGGATAATGCTCCAATAAATCGCCAACAGTATAAATATTTAAGGCAGCTAAATCTGCCGCTTTTTTAGCACCTATACCTCTTATTGAGGTGACTGGTTCTTTCCACCACATAATTTTGTTACCAACCCTTAAAATTAACTTGCTTTTCCTGAATGTTTATGGTATGATACTTTTGTTAAATTTGATGCAATGAACCTTTTAATAAATTCAAGGAGGTGGGAAATCATGGCATCTATCTGCGAAATCTGCGGTAAAGGCAAAATGTCTGGCAACAATGTCAGCCACTCCAATAGACACACCAAACGTGCTTGGAAACCGAATATTCAACAAGTAAGAGCAGTAGTAGACGGCTCCGTTAAACGTGTAAACGTTTGCACCCGTTGCCTGCGTTCCGGTAAAGTTAACCGCGCTATCTAATCCGTTCGGATTTAAAAAGAAGCCAAATACCTTTCGGTATTTGGTTTCTTTTTTATTTTACCTTATATCATTTTATAACCACATTCAGGGCAGAATTTTGCCATAGAACTAATTTTTTCACCGCATTGGTGGCAAATAACGAAAGCTCTCATTTCACGCAGTTTGTTTTCAAAAATACTATAGAAAAGTTCAACTTCCCCAGTTTCTTTTTTCCAAGAATAAATTTGCAAACGTTCCTTGGTAGAGTCCATAATTACGTGTACGGTATCTTCATCAATTGCTTTTACCGCAACTTGCATAATCTTGTCTTTGTTATGGAATTTGATAATATTGATAGCTTCATCAATTTCATCAATGGTAACGCCCATTTCATTAACGCTTACCAAAACAATCTTCCAGCACAAATCTCTATCAACATCATAAATGCGGTCATCAAAGCAACCGCCAGCACCTTCTATTCTCATAAACAGAACCTCCATAAAATTACTACTAAGATTATATCATAAAAAAGCTACCTAAGCATTAGCACGAATAAGAAAAGTGTGTAAAAAGTTTTATCGCAAAATATCTGCAAAATATCCTTACCTTTTAAAAGCTATATCGTAAATTCTGTGCTATAATTTATTTTGAAAGTTATTAAATTTTAAACATTTGCTAGGAGAAGGAAAATGTTTTTTACAAATGAAGTAAAACCTCTTTCAGATACTTGGGGCACTAGCGGAAAGATTACAGTCACTGCCATCCTCAATCATTTAGATAACGTTGCCATGCAACACGCTGCCTTGACTGGCGACGATGTTTTAGAACGCAGCAAAAAAGCAGTTAACTGGATTATGACCGGTTGGGATATCCGCATTGCGAACCTTCCTAAAAATAACGAACCTTTCCACATCAGAACTTGGGTTAACAGCAAGATTACTTCTTTAAGCAGCATCCGTGAATTTTTAGTTAAAGATTCCCAAGGCAACGAATGTGTTAGAGCGCAAGCTTACATTTCTATTTTTGACTTTGCTAGAAATAGACCAGTGCGCTTTTCTGACACTGACTTGGCAAGATACGAACCAGAAGCTGAAACTACTATTGAAGATGCTGTAAGAAAAATTGCAGTGCCTGCAAGCTACTGCGCAGAAAAAACTGTAGTTATCCGCAGAAGCGATATTGATTTCAACGAACACGTTCACAACACCACCTATCTCTCCCTTGCCATGGAAGTTTTACCCGAAGAATTATACAAAGGGCAAAACTTCCAAGCTATCCGCATCAATTTCAAGAAGCCTTTGCTTTTGGACGATGTTGCTACCATTAAGCTTGCAGAAACTGAACAAGGTTATGTTGTTGGTATTTATAAAGAAGATTCTCAACTGTGCTGTCTTGTAGAATTTGTAGCTTAACTACATTTAAATCTTGACTTTTTGAGGCTGAACAGTTATAATATCCTTTGTATTCGGGGCGTGGCTCAGTTTGGTAGAGCACCTGCCTTGGGAGCAGGGGGTCGCAGGTTCGAATCCTGCCGCTCCGACCAGTTAAATGTTGTAGAAAATCGCTGTGATTGCGGGTGTAGTTTAGTGGTAAAACCTCAGCCTTCCAAGCTGATGTTGTGGGTTCGATTCCCATCGCCCGCTCCATAATAGACATGGTTCAGTAGCTCAGTCGGATAGAGCAACGGCCTTCTAAGCCGTGGG
>JAFTID010000066.1 GCA_017457085.1 Phascolarctobacterium sp. | reverse complement strand
TTAATCTGGCTGACAGTACGCAAATTAGTACTACGAGAGCGAATACGGGAAACACAGCAGTATCCGTCAGGCTGCTCGTCGCCTAAAACGATAACTGTCGGAGTTACGAAAACGTTAACCCCGTAGCAATGGTTTCTATTACAGAAACGCTCAATGGTATCTTCCACACGAGAGGTTTCTGCACCGCTTTTCAAAAGCACCTTGCCTACAA
This sequence comes from Phascolarctobacterium sp., assembly GCA_017457085.1. GTDB lineage: Bacteria > Bacillota > Negativicutes > Acidaminococcales > Acidaminococcaceae > JAHHUH01. Next base: position 9,882 of record JAFTID010000066.1, on the reverse strand, counting down.
CCATAGCAATATCTAAAGTTTGTTTGCGATTTAAATTAGTTAAACTCATTTTACCTATTTCTCATTTGCAAAAATTTCTGCCACCGCTGCTTTAAAGCGATTGGCACCGCCCATGGACGGGTGGGGAACGGCAATACATTTTACCCCATAGCGTTCCAAGGTTCCTGCTGCCTTTTGTCCAATGGCAACCACTTTCATATCAGGAACCAGCTCCATGAGCATCTTAGCGTATTCAATACCCTCGTCCAGTTCCGTATTGGTAGGCGTTCTGTTGGAAAGCAGATTGCCCTCTTTATACGGATGGAAAGGGAAAATATTCCACAAAATTACATCAAAAGCAGCTAAGCCGTGACGGTTCAGAGCATTCCACACAGCAGTATCCGTCGGTTCGTTGAAACCTTTTAATTTTTGAGTACGATTTAATCGTGCGCTGTTAGGATCGCTGGTACGCTTGTACTCCCAATCATCACCAAGAACACTTTTATAATCTACGTCAGGGTGGTACCCTAGTAAAATTCTTTCAGAAGTAATGGCGATACCACTAAAGTGACCACCTTGGTAACCCAAACCTTCTGCAATAAAAAGGTAATGGGCGTTGGTGCGAAGCTGTAAGTAACGCTCCAAGTTTGCACTGCGGATTTCAGGTGCTTTTTCGCCAATGTCACAGCTTGCATCAAACTCACGCCAAGGGTTGAATACCAAGGGAGAATGATACGCCTGCAGCTTATCTAAAAAGGTTTTTATATCCATAATAACCTCCACTAATTCATCATTATAATTATAACCTTTACCAAACAAAATAGCCACACAAAAAAGCGCCCTGTCGTTTACATCTCTGTGAACAACAAGGCGTTTCATTTTATTTTTTCCTATTGCAATACCAGTAGCCTGCCGCACCAGCAAGAGCCGCAATGCCCAACATAGGTGCATAAGCCAATAGCGCAAAACCAACTACAACTGCTGCCATTTTTCGCATGCTTGGGTCTTTATAAGCAATGGCAATTACGATGGCGCACATTATCGCCGCAGCCAAAGTTGCCGGTAACATAGAGAAAGCTACCATCACAACACAAATCGGTAAAATTATTCCCATAAAAAACTCCTATATCAATCCAAAAAATCTTTCGAAGAACACTTTAAGTTTTTCGAGGATTCCTTTTTTCTTTTCAGCACGATTAACACCTGCCCCACCACCAAAGAGAGGTACAGGGGGCATAATCTTGTCAATATCAGTGCCAGTAGTTTTCAACACACCGTCACGGAAAGCATTATCAATGAACTTAGCAGTTTCTTCTGGTTTAAGTTTTTCTTCCTTTATAATTGTTTCAAGCTCTGCGTTTTTGCGTTCTGTAACGTAGGCTCTCCATTCATCAGTAACGTTACCAGTATTCACACTGCTTACAAAGTTCATGATAAGCTCTTTCTTACTGCGCAAGGACGGACTGGAGCCAATGGCTTTTTCAATGTTAACGAGGATTTCTTTATCCTTGCAGTTGCTTGCATGGAATTTTTCAACAAGCATTAGGATGTAGTCAATGTTGATTTCCACTTGCTTGATAAGTTCCAGTTCAAATACAAGGTCATCATTGATGTTAGCTACATCACCGCCAGGAGGAGGTTTAATTTCATCCCAAGTGTCAATGTAAACGCTTTGGTAGTCCTGCATATCACGTTCGCTAAGCTTATCCACTTCAGCGAATTGGTCAAAGGAAACTAAAATGTTATTCAACCTAAGAATTTGCCCAAATAGTTTCACGAAATCACGTTTAGCTTGTTCACCAACAATAGGAATACCTAACGGATAGTTGGCTTCCAGTTCTGCCAAGAGGTCAAGATAACCCTTAACTTTCTTACCATTTTCCGTATAACCATTATAATATGCTTCAAAGTTTTTCAGCAATACAACGCCTTCAGCATCCTTATCACCAAACAGACTAATTGCATCATTGGTAGCTTTCTCCAAGTTACGGAAGCACACGATGTTACCATAAGTCTTAACACTATTTAAGATACGGTTAGTACGAGAGAATGCTTGAATCAAACCATGTTGACGAAGATTCTTATCTACCCACAATGTATTCAGCGTAGTAGCATCAAAACCAGTCAAGAACATATCAACTACAATAAGCAGGTCAACTTGGCGAGCCTTAACCCTTGCTGACAAGTCCTTATAATAATTTTGGAACTTGTCAGAAGAAGTGTCGAAGTTAGTCTTAAAGGTTGCGTTGTAATCTGCAATAGCACTTTCAAGAAACTCACGAGAAGGTTGATCCAAAGCTTCTGTATCAAAGCCTTCTTCCAAAATACCATCTTCACTATCTGCTTCATTTGGTGCATAGCTAAAAATAGTTGCAATCACAAGGTCACGCTTGCGTTCAGCAAGTTGCTTTTTAAATTCAAGGTAGTATTTCTTCGCCATAGGAATAGAGCTAACTGCAAAAATAGAGTTAAATCCTGCCAACCGTTGTCCCTTTAAAGAATAGTAGCTTTGGCGTTTAGTCTTTTGGTCGAAGTGGTCTAAGGTATATTTAACAACTTCTGCCACACGTTCAGAAGCACCCAAGGCTCTTTCCCTATCGATAGCGCTAACTTGCTCATCATTAATTCCGTCTTTTGCCTTAACAGTGTTAATGTAGTCAATGCGGAAAGGAAGTACATTACCATCATTAATAGCATCCACAATGGTATAAGTGTGTAGTTTGTCACCAAAAGCTTGTTGGGTTGTTTTAAGATTAGGATTGCCACCACTGGAAGCGTTAACGGCAAAGATAGGAGTACCGGTAAAGCCAAAGAGGTGGTAGTTTTTAAAGTGTTTAGTGATGTTATTATGCATCAAACCGAACTGACTACGGTGGCATTCATCAAAGATAATTACAACGTGCTTACCGTAAACAGGATGGGTTTTGTGTTTAGACACAAAGATATCCAATTTTTGAATAGTGGTAATGATAATGCGCGCTTTATCATCTTCCAGTTGCTTTTTCAGTACGTTTGTACTGGTGTTACTATTAGCAGCACCTTTTTCAAAACGGTCATATTCCTTCATGGTTTGGTAGTCAAGGTCTTTACGGTCAACAACGAATAGCACCTTATCTACATTGTCCATCTTAGAAGCAAGCTGTGCAGTTTTGAAGGAAGTCAAGGTTTTACCACTGCCTGTAGTATGCCAGATATAACCACCAGCTTCCAACTTGCCTGTTTGTTTATAATTGGTAGCTACCCTAATGCGACTAAGGATTCGTTCTGTAGCCGCAATTTGGTAAGGGCGCATTACAAGGAGTAAGTCTTCCGTAGTAAACACGCAGTACTTAGTGATTACGTTAAGAATAGTATGCTTCGCGAGAAAAGTGCGAGTAAAATCTACAAGGTCAGCAATAATTTTGTTTGTTCCGTCAGCCCAAAAACTGGTAAATTCAAAGCTATTGCTAGTCTTTTTGCTTTTCCTGCGACTAGCTTCGTTCATTTCCTTGATATGTGCATCACGAGTTGTATTGGAATAATATTTAGTGTTGGTTCCATTACTAATAATGAAGATTTGCACATACTCATATAAACCACTTGCTGCCCAGAAGCTATCTCGTTGGTAACGCTTAATTTGGTTGAAGGCTTCACGGATTGCAACGCCCCTGCGTTTCAGTTCAACGTGAACCAAAGGCAAACCGTTTACCAGAATAGTAACATCATAACGAGTATCGTGCTTACCCTTGTCTTCGGTGTATTGGTTGATTACCTGCAAGCGATTATTGTGGATGTTCTTTTTGTCGAGCAGGTAGATGTTCTTGCTTGTACCATCGTCACGAGTAAGCACTTGCACGTGGTCAGTTTGAATCTTGCGCGTCTTTTCCACGATGCCTTCATTTTCATTGGCAATAGCGAACTTAAAGAAGCGTTCCCATTCCTTATCAGTGAAGGTGTAATCATTGAGAAGCTCCAACTGCTTACGCAAGTTTGACACAAGGGAAGCTTCATCGTGGATAGTTAGGTACTCGTAACCTTGGGTAGTAAGCAAGCGAATAAACTCCTTTTCCAGAGCAGCTTCACTTTGGAAGCTGTCAGAACGGAGCTTTTTACCGTATTCTTCTGTGTATTCTGCTACTACTGTGCTTTCTGGCATAGCAGCAACGATGTTGTAAGTAGTCATGCTTCTTTCTCCTTAAAGGTAAGCAGTTTGTCCCTGTAATATTCGTATTGCTTCTTGCGTGCTTCAATTTCCGCAGGCAAGCCTTCGCTAATATCGTTACACAGCTTGTCGAAACGGTCAAGGATATCTACGATGCGTTGTTGTTCTTCGAGAGTAGGAACAGGAATAACAAGATTCAAAATGTCAGATTTCTTTAAATTTGTTTGGTCAACGCCATTATCATATTTCAGTAACATCCTGTTTCTATTCAAAATATAGAAAAAATACCTTGAATTTATAAGCGTGTCATTTTTAGAAGTTAACGCGCAAATCCGTTGATTTAACGAATACACACTATCTTTTTCAACATAAAAACACTTAGCTAAAGCTTTACCGTTAGGAAGATCACTCATAACCATTAAAACATCATTAGCGTAAACTGGACAAAGTTGTTGTTCCGAAAACTTTTTAACTTTCCCATCAGTAGAAATGAACTTGGAATTTACTACGATATATCTGCCATTCTCGACAATTTCTTTTTCATGACCCTTGCCATTTCTAAAAATTGCAACATCTTCTAGCTTCATCCAACGCACCCCGTCTTGGGTATTGTCCTCATCGAAGCTCAGAAGTGAATCTCGATAGTATTCATACTGCTTTTGGCGTGCCTTTAGCTCCGCTGTAAGCTCCGCTGTAAGCTCCGCTGTAAGCGATGTCATATTGTCAAGTATGCGTACAATTTCTTCTTGAACGGGGAGTGGGGGGAGAGGAATAGGAAAATTAGAGTATGTTCCAATCCATAACCGTTTATGTTCATCCGAAGTAAAATTAAGATAACCCATAATGTGAAAAATGTAACGCAGAGTAGTTTTGCTTTCATTTGCAGTAAGCATCTTCATTGCAGAGGACTTTACCTTAAAATTAAAATCCACCCATTTAAAAGCTGCTGTAAAATCGTCAAAAATAATTACAGGATTATCAACAGTAGCATTATAAATTCCCGTTGTTTCATCAGTATACCCCAAGATAAAAGACTGTCCTGCAGTTAATACAGGAGTAGTAAAATCATCATTATAATCTGTACTTTCAACAAGGTATTTGGTAGGTTGCTCATAAGAAACAACTTCACCCAATTTTACATACTCCACCCCATCAGGGCAAAGCTGGTTAATCAATTCTTCAAGCTTACTCATTACTGCCATCTCCCTGCTGTAAAGCGAAGATTTGCTTTTGCATTTCAATTTCTGCACGCAGTTCTTCCTCACTAGGCAAATATAACTTGTATTTAGATGCAAAAAGTTGCTCGTTACCATTCAATATAGAGTAACGCGCAATATCTGCATCTGTATCAGTACATAGCACTATACCTAAAGTTGGGTTGTGCCCTTCCTTGCGTTCAAGTTCATCATACATTCGAATGTACATATCCATCTGTCCAACGTCTTGGTGAGTAACTTTACTTGTTTTTAAATCTATTAATACGAAACAATTTAAAATATAGTTAAAGAACACTAGGTCAATAAAATAATCTTGCTTTTCGGTTCTGATGTGTTTTTGACGTGCAACAAAAGCATACCCCTTGCCAAGTTCCATCAAAAATTTTTGCAAATTGGTGATGATGGCAGTTTCGAGTTTACTTTCGGTATGCTCCGTATTAGGCGTAAGGTTTAAGAACTCTGCTATTACCGGATTTTTTATAAATTCCAGTTTATCCGCTTGATAAACCTTGGTCAGCTCTTTCATTTCTGCTTCAACAAGTTCCGGTTTAGAAGTTTTGAGCATTCTGTAATAGTATTGGCTAGAAATATTACGTTGTAAAGTACGCACATTCCAAGTTTGTTCAAAAGCTTCTTTGGCGTACCAATCTCTGGCAATAGGATCAGCTACTTGTAGAAGAGTACGATAATGTGTCCAGGTGAGTAACTGCAAAGATTTTCCACTCACTGAGTGGAAAATTTTAGGAAAGCTTTTATAAAACTGAACAAAGCTATAAATATTAGTCTTTGTAAATCCTTTGCCATAGGTCGTTGTGAGTTCTTTAGATAAATTTATTATAATTTCTGTACCATACTCAGCTCTATCTGCATTTTGTAATTCTTCTTCTACAATACGTTTTCCCAACAGCCAGTTGCGTTGTACAAGGGCAACATTCACAGCTTGATATGCTGCTTTTCGGGAAGTTTCAATTATGTACTTTACATCTTCTAAGATACTATTGCTTTGGCGATAGTCAACTTCATCTGGATTTATAATTTTATTCACAATATCACCCCTCAATCTCCGCAATAATCTTGTCAATTTCAGCACGCAAAACTTCTTCTCGTGCTACAATTTCTCTAATTTGCTCGTTCAGCACTTTAATATCTACAACTTCACGAGTATCTTCCTGCTCAACGTAAGTGCTTACGCTAAGGTTGTAGTCCTGTGCTTCTACTTCTCTATTGGGTACTAAACGGCAAACATATTCTTTATCAGCACGTTCAGTATAGCTTGCAAGGATGTTAGCTATGTTAGCTTCTGTCAGCTTGTTGCTGTTGGTTACTTTCACGCACTCTTTAGAAGCATCAATGAACAGGGTGCTGTTATCTGTTTTAGATTTTTTCAGTACCATAATGCAAGTAGCAATAGAAGTACCGTAGAAAAGGTTATCTGGAAGTTGAATTACGCAGTCAACGAAGTTATTGTCGATAAGGTATTTACGGATTTTTTGCTCTGCCCCACCACGATACATAATTCCAGGGAAGCAAACGATAGCTGCAGTACCATCAGTAGCAAGCCAATGCAAGCTGTGCATGATGAAAGCCAAGTCTGCTTTAGATTTGGGAGCAAGCACGCCTGCAGGAGCAAAACGAGGGTCGTTTATAAGCACAGCATTATCGCTACCTTCCCATTTAATGGAGTAGGGAGGATTAGAAACGATTACTTCAAAAGGTTCATCATCCCAATGTTGGGGTTCGGTAAGGGTATCGCCATGGGCAATATCAAATTTATCGTAATCAATATCATGCAAGAACATATTTATTCTGCACAGGTTGTAAGTGGTAATATTAATTTCTTGACCGTAGAAGCCTTGGCGTACTGCATCCTTGCCCAAAACCTTAGCAGCTTTAAGAAGCAGGGAACCAGAACCACAAGCAGGGTCGTAAACTTTATTGATTTCTTTTTTATCACCAACGGCAATGCGGGTAAGCAGTTCGCTTACTTCTTGGGGAGTAAAGAACTCGCCACCACTTTTACCTGCGTTGGAAGCGTACATGCCCATCAAAAATTCGTAAGCATCACCAAAAGCATCAATGGTGTTGTCTTGGTAGTTACCCAAATTCATATTAGCAACACCATCCATCAACGCTACAAGGCGTTCATTACGTTTAGCAACGGAGCCACCAAGCTTGTTGCTGTTTACATCAATATCGTCAAACAAGCCTTTGAAGTCATCTTCACTGTCAGTACCTTGTGCCGAAGCTTCAATACTATTAAAGATGCGTTCCAAAGTTTCGTTAAGGTTTTCGTCATTACGAGCAGTTTTAAGCACGTTACAGAACAGCTCACTGGGTAAAATGAAGAAGCCTTTAGCGTTAACAAGAAACTCTCTTGCACTTTCTGCTTCTTCATCGGAAAGGTTGGCGTAATCAAAACCATCCACACCAGCTTCACTTTGAATGTTGTTAACGTAGTTGGACATGTTTTCAGAAATGTAGCGATAAAAGAGCATGCCAAGCACGTATTGCTTAAAGTCCCAACCATCTACGCTACCACGAAGGTCATTTGCTATATTCCATATCGCACGGTGAAGTTCCGCACGTTCTTGTTCTTTAATATTATCAGCCATAATTACAGCTCCCTTTCCCATAATAAAATCTATTTTATTCCCACAAAATCATTAAAATTGTCTGACTGGTAATAATTCGACATATAACAATTTTATCCCTCTAAATACCTATTTTACTTTTATAAAACAAAAAAGAGAGCTGATTACAGCTCTCTAAAACTCTAAATTTTGGTGCGAGTGACAGGAATCGAACCTGCACGCCTCACGGCGCTAGATCCTAAGTCTAGTGCGTCTGCCAGTTCCGCCACACTCGCACATTACAGAATATATATTATAACAAAGTAACACTCATGTCAAATAATGCTTCTGCCATCTTTGCAGGCACTTTTCTTTTTATATGTCCTTTAAGAAGCACGCCCCAAACATCGCATAAATACTAGCTTCTTTTGCAAAATTGAGGAAAGCTCTATTGAAAATTCCGCAAAGCATCATTTTTTGAAGCATTTACCCAGTCCAGAAAGATTTTCGCCATTCTGTTACTAGGAGCATACACATATACTTTTTCATCTGAATCACAACGTATGTTGCTTCGCCAAACCAACTGAATCATTTCGGACAAGGAATATAAATCTCGGTCAACCTTTATCCCTTTTCCTTCAAAGAAATTAACTAATACCGGATTTATATGCCTATCTATTAAATATCCAACAATGGTAGCGTTCTCATATTCGTTAACTGCCTTAATATTGCAGGCAACAAATCTTTTGGAAGAAATGTTTTTATTAAACTTGCTTAACTTTTCATAACCAGTAAAGGTTGTATAAACATAGTCAGAAACTTTTACGTTAGGCTTCTTGCTTCGCATAAAATTATAAAATTTATGGGTTAATTCTTCCAGTTGCTTTTCACTTAACTTGGCGTAGCCACTTTTAGATAAACTAAAATCAATATCATAGCTTTCTTTTTCAGAATTTACTTCAAGACGTTCCAACCCTTTTGGATATTCCTTGCTATATCCTTTTACGAATTTACCAGCTTCCAAATGCATATATTCGTAATCAGTTACCCCATGAAGGCATAGATAATTCTCAAAAACGCTACCTTTTATCATATAACTTAACACCCAAACATTTTCAAAAGCAATAAACGCTCTTGGTCTCATAAATGCCAACAAACTGCTGGGTGCTTCTTCATTGAAGGCATTGGTGCCAAAGGGATAAAGTTCAGCAGTTTTCAATAACTCTTTCAAAGCAAAATATAAACTTTTGGGAGAATCATTTATTTCGTGGTCGTAATTCCAAAAATATTGTCCATAACAAGGGATTAAAATTTTTTCACGCACTAAATTTGCTAAATCATACTCTCCAACACTGCCTATCATCGGGTGTTCAAAGGCTTTGTTTTGTGCAGACGAACCAATAATACCTTTAAATACTTCTGGTTGTTCATCATGATATAAATCGTATTTATATTCTCCGTGAGCAAATAAGTTTATGGTTTCTGAATCAAAAGAATTAAAAAGAGAATGAGTACAGCAAATGTTTTTGCCTTCTGAAACTAATCTTTTAATATCAGCTGACTTTCTGCCATCAATAGGGATAGAACATCTAACATCTTTCTGAATTCTTTTTTCTTCAGAAATCCTATTCACACATACCAGAAACCGTTTCCCATTCTTGGAATAATACTCTTTGCAGGATTTCAGATGATTTATCAAGGCTTGTGTTTTACCACTTCCCATAGGCGCATCTACTAAGAAATACTGTTTAATGGCTTCATACCTCTTTCTTACACAACAATTACTCGGAAAAATAAAAAACCGTTTGCAATACTGCAAACGGTTATCATCAATTTGGTGATCCACCCGCGACTCGAACGCGGGACACCCTGATTAAAAGTCAGGTGCTCTACCGACTGAGCTAGTGGATCACTTGGCTGGGGCGGCTGGACTCGAACCAACGCATGCGGGAGTCAAAGTCCCGTGCCTTACCGA
>JAFTID010000065.1 GCA_017457085.1 Phascolarctobacterium sp. | reverse complement strand
TGAGAACTTGACGACCGCCCAAAGTTTTCATTCTTTCTCTGAAACCATGGGTTCTTTTTCTTCTAAGATTGTTAGGTTGAAAAGTACGTTTCATTAAGTATTCCCTCCTTATCCACCAGAATTTTTATCAAATTCTATGTTAAATGAATTGATAGCTGTAAAATTAATACGCATACAGTAGCTTGACGACACCAGCTGCAAAACTTGCAAACGTCAGCATTGAGCATGACATAAAATTTGACATAGTTATAGTAATGCAAAATATTACTAACATATTATATTTTAAAATATTTTCTTCGTCAAGTAGAAAACAATTGAAAAACCACGTATTTAAGCCAAAAAATTAACAAAATTTGCCAATTAGACAATTAAAGGGAAAAAAGATTAATAGGCATTTGCGAAGTTATCCACAGTTTGATAAAATAGTAGGTAGCAAAATATGCCTTAAACAATTTAGATGTAAAATTTCAGCGGCAGTACAATTTTTTATAAACCACCCGAAAATAACTGCCGGTTTTTTATTTTAATTTTAGGAAAGGAAAAGATGATGAGTACCTACGATTTAGCAGAAATCTGGATCAGCTTCACAGAAAAATTCAAAGAATCAGTTAGCGAAAAAGTATTTAACGTGTGGATTGATCCTATGATGCCCTTGGAAGTAACCGATGAGTACTACAAGGTGGCAGTATCTAATAACTTCTTTAAAAAAGTAATCGAAGAGAAATACGCAAAGACAATTGAAGGAATAATTTCTTCCATTGTAAATAAAGACATCAGATTAATCATAGAAACTCTGGAAGAACCGGAGGAAAAAGAAAAAATAGAAGAAATTAAAGCAGAGGCAGAACCCATGAAGCCTCTTTTCAGAGCAGAAAAAGAAGATGAAAATGACGAGTCCCATTTGAATCCTAAATATGTTTTTGAAAACTATGTAATGGGTAACTCTAACCGTTTTGCTTACACAGCTGCTTTGGCAGTTTCCAATAATCCTGCTAAAACTTACAACCCCCTCTTTTTATATGGTGGTGTAGGTTTGGGCAAAACTCACTTGATGCACGCCATCGGTAATAGAATTAAACAAAATGACCCCAGCATGAAGGTCCTTTACATTTCCAGTGAAAGCTTCACCAACGAAATTATTAATTCTATCTACAATAAAAATACGGAAGCCTTCCGTAAAAAATATCGCAACATTGACTGCTTAATCATCGACGATATTCAATTTTTGAAGGGTAAGGAACAAACTCAGGTAGAATTCTTCCATACCTTTAATGCTTTGTATGATTCCAATAAGCAAATCATTATTTCCAGCGACAGAATGCCCAAGGAAATTGAAACTTTGGAAGACAGAATGCGTAACCGTTTTGAATGGGGCTTGATTGCAGATATCCAAGCACCTGATTTAGAAACACGCATGGCTATTTTAAGACAAAAGGCTACAAATGATTCCATTGAACTGCCCAATGATGTCTTGACCTTGCTGGCAACCAGCATTACCAGCAACATCCGTGAAATTGAAGGCGCCTACACTAGAGTAGTTGCTTATTCTTCCTTGATGCAGGTTCCCATTACCATGGAAATTACCAAAAGAATTTTAGATGAAATGGGTAACATTGTCCAAGTTAAACAAATCACCTTTGAAAGCATTGTCCAAGCCGTTGCCGAACACTATCGCGTGAAAAAAGACGAGCTGTTCAATAAAAAACGTACTCAAAGCATTGCCTACCCCCGTCAAATTGCCATGTACCTGTGCAGAGAACTGGCAGATATGTCCTACCCCCGCATCGGTGAACTTTTTGGTGGACGTGACCACACTACTGTCATCCACGCCTACGAAAAGATTAGTAAGAAAAGCAAAACTGACGGCAAATTGCAAAGTGAATTGCAAACTTTAACTGAAATTTTGAGACAGTAAAAGTTATCCAGAGATTTTGTTGATAACTTCCAAAAAATCTGTGTATAACTTTTGGAAAATGTTAATAGATTTTTTTGCTGTTAATGATGTGAATAGTTTTTCTCCCTTATCAACAGACTTATCTACAAGGGAAAAAGCTTGCCAGAACTAGGCTGAAAAGGATTTTCCACATTATCAACAAGCATTACTACTATTACGTCTATCTTTTATTATTAATATATTAATAGTAAAACCCAAGGAGGCTTGTGTAAAAATGATTTTTACCTGTAATACCAGTAACTTAAATAAAGCAATCCAAACAGTTCAAAGAGCAATTATCTCTAAACCCAGCACACCTATTTTTTCCGGTATTCATTTTAAAACCAATGAAGATAAATTAGAAATCATCGCCATGGATTTGAATATGGCAATTTCCTGCACCATTGAAGCAGAAATTTCCAAACCCGGTGAAATTGTTGTTTCTGCTAAACATTTTTCTGAACTTATCCGTAAACTGCCTGGCGAAGCAATCACTATTTCTAAAAATACTGCCAATAATACCATTAAAGTTGAATCTGGTAAATCTGAATTTCAACTGCTTTTGATGAATGAAGAAGATTATCCTAAATTCCCTGAATTCAATGCAGAAAAAACCTTTACCATTGAAGACGAAAAAATTAAGGAATTAATCAAGAAAACCATCTTCTCCTGCTCCAATGATGAAGCTAGACCTCTCTTTACCGGTATCTTAGTAGAAATTCAAGACGATAAAATTACTTTCGTTGGTACTAACACCCACCGTCTGGCAATTAAATCTATGGGCATTGAAGCTAGCGAACCTATGAGCATGATTATTCCTGCTAAGGTTTTAAGCGAAATCTCCCGTAACTTGAACAGCGAAGTTCCCCAACAAGTGCAAATTTCCTTGCTTAACAACCAAATTATGATTGTTATTGATAACGTAGTTATCGTTTCCCGCTTGATTGACGGTAAATTCCCTGATTATCGCAAGGTTATTCCTCCTCAATTCGCCATCAAAGCAACTGTTAACATTAAAGAAATGGCAGGCGCAGTAGAACGTGTTGCCCTTTTTGCAACTGAAGGTGAATACAACATTATTAAAATGTGCGTGGATAGCAATGAACTGACCATTACCTCCAGCAGTCCTGAGGTTGGTACTGGTAGAGAAGTTATCGGCTGCGTAAGTGAAGGTGGTCAATTGAACGTAGCTTTCAATTCCAGATACATTCTTGATATTTTAAAAAACCTTGAATCTGAAGAAGCTACCTTCTCCATGAACACTGCTTTAAGCCCTGTTTGTGTAAAATCTACTGAAGAAGAAGATTATACCTACATCGTTACTCCTGTACGTGTAGTATTCTAAGAGGTACAAAATGGAACGCGCAGAAATCGTAATTGATACTGAATATATTTCTATGGATAAATTATTAAAATTTTCCGGCATCGCTGATACTGGTGGTCAAGCCTTTATGATGATTGAAGACGGTATCGTGACCTTGAACGGTGTTACTGTTACGGAAAAACGTAAGAAAGTACGTCCCGGTGATGTAGTTAATATTGATAACCAAGTAGAATTGACAGTAGTACAAGAATGAAAATCAATAAAATTTACGCTGTAAACTTTCGTAACTACAATAACTGTAATTTAGAGCTTTCTTCCATGATTAACGTCTTTTACGGACAAAATGCCCAGGGTAAGACCAATATTCTGGAAGCTATCTTTTACAGCGCCTTTGGTATGTCCCACCGTACCTTTACGGAAGAAGAATTATTAAAGCTGGGCTGTAAGGAAATGGCAGTTGGCGTAGAATACGATAGTTTTAGCGGCTTGCATGATATAAAAATAAAAAAGTTTCAGCAGCTTGGTCGTAATAAAAAAGAAATTTTCCTAGACGGAACTAAGGTTAAGCCCAAGGAGCATTATGGTGCTTTAAATGCAGTAATGTTTTCTCCGGAAGATTTACAGCTGGTGAAAGGCGAGCCTAGTTTAAGACGTCGTTTCTTTGATATGCAAATTGCTCAGACGGACCCTATCTATTATGATTTACTGGTTAAATATAATAGGGTTCTGCAACAGCGTAATAAATTATTAAAAGAAATCCGTGATAACGCAGGCAGTGCTTCCCAGCTGCAGCCTTGGAATAAGGAATTTATCCGTTTGGCAACTGCTATTGCTAAAAAACGCCAGCTTGCCTTGGAAAAATTAAAGGTCATTGCTGGGGAAATTTATGCTTCCATTACGGGAAATAAAGAGACTTTAACCATTAAGTATGAGCTGAAAGCTAATAACGGTGAGCTTCTTTATCCGGAAATGGATTTTAAGGACTGGGAAATATTTTATGCTAGTAAGCTAGCTGAACGTGAACGCATAGATATTTTACGTGGCAATACAGGCATTGGTCCCCATCGTGATGATATTGTCTTATTGTTAAACGATATGTCTTTAAAAGCCTTTGGTTCCCAAGGTCAACAGCGTAGTGGTGCTTTAGCCTTAAAGCTTTCCCAGTTGGAATACGTTAGACGTGAAATTGGTGAGTTTCCCATTCTGCTTTTAGACGATGTCATGAGTGAGCTTGATAATAGTAGACGCGCTCAATTATTACTTTTCATTGACGGCAGGGTGCAAACCTTTATTACCGTCAATGATAGAGAGCTTATTCCCGAACTGGCTGGCAATGCTTATTTTGAAATTATGCAAGGTTCTGTAAGAAAGGCTTAAAGATGCAGGAAAGAATTGAGCTTCCAGAAGAAATAATCAATAATTTATTTACTGGTAATTTTAAAAACTGGAAGGAAAAAAAGGGTTATAACCCTGTTGTAAAGCAAAAGTATGCTGAATATTTACTGGCACGCAATTGGACTAAAATTTTAGGCGAGCATTTGGCTAAATTTTGCTGCGTGCATAAAATTGAAGGTACTGAGCTTGTCATTTATACAGCTAATTCTATTCTTGCCAATGAGCTTTTCATGATGAAGGACTTGCTCTTACAAAAAATAAATAGCTGTCTTGCTGAAAAGTTAGTTATCAAAAAGATAATTTTTCAGGTTAATAGCAAGATAAAACAGTATGAGCAGTTAAAGATTACTGAAAGTGAGCTTTTAAAGGTAGAACAAAAAATATATACTAAGCCTTGCGTAAAGTGTGGAGTTATCGTGCAATCAGATAATGAGATGTGTGATGTTTGCACTCGTGAGGAAAAGAATATTTTAAAATATAAAATTGCTGAATTATTAAAGGTTCAGCCTTGGTTGAAGTTTGAAGAATGTCAGGCTTATTACCAATGTGATAAATTACTTTTTAACGCAGTTAAAGATAGTTTACAAAACACTTATTTTGAAAGGGTGCGCCTTGATACTGCTGATGCATTTGATTGTCAGATGGCAGTGATGTTTTTAACCGGCAAGGCACCTGAAGAAATCACTGATAAGATTTATGAGAATAGCTTAGCCTATTTACGGAGGAACAAAAGTGTACTTACATCTAGGATCGGATTGCATGGTAAAAAATAGTGAGATTATTGCAATCTTTAATTTGCGTGATCCACAGTCTGCAATTTACAAGGATTATGTAGAAAAATATAAAGATAGGTATAAGATAGTAGATTTGTCCGAGGGCGAAGGCTGTTCTAGCTGTATTTTGACAGAGAAGATAATCTATCTATCTGCTATTTCCGCTGTGACGTTAAAAAAACGTGTGGAAGAAGATTTCCTCACGGATTCTGTTTATAGTAATTTTTAGGAGGTACCCATGGCAAACAACATTGATATTGAAGAAGCTACTACAGTAAATGGTCAATATGGTGCTGATCAGATTCACGTTTTAGAAGGTTTGGAAGCAGTACGTAAAAGACCTGCAATGTATATTGGCAGTACCTCTGCTCGTGGTCTGCACCATTTAGTTTATGAAGTTGTTGATAATAGTATTGACGAAGCTTTAGCTGGTTTTTGTGATGATATCCGTGTAATCATTCACGCTGACAACAGCATTACCGTACGCGATAATGGTCGTGGTATTCCTGTTGACATGATGAAAAAAGAAGGCAAGCCTGCTGTCGAAGTTATTATGACCGTACTTCATGCTGGTGGTAAATTTGGTGATGGCGGTTATAAGGTTTCCGGTGGCTTGCACGGTGTAGGTGTAACCTGCGTTAACGCACTTTCTGAAAGTATGGAAGTTGAAGTGCGCCGTGACGGTAAATGTTATGGCATTGCTTTTGAACAAGGCAAAACCACTACCAAGCTTTATGTAAAAGGTGAAGCTAACGAAACTGGTACTACCGTTCACTTTAAACCGGACAGCACTATTTTCTCTGAACTTATCTATAGCTATGAAACCTTGCGCATGCGCATTCGTGAATTAGCATTTTTAAATAAAGGTATTACCATTACCCTTAGTGATGAACGTGAAGGTGGTAAAACTGAAACCTTCCACTTTGGTGGCGGTATCATTGAATTTGTAAATTATGTTGATAATAACAAAGACAAGATTAATGACAAACCTATTTATCTGGAAGGTGAAAAGAACGGTATCATCGTAGAAGTTGCCATGCAATACTGCGATACCTACAGTGAAAATGTCTTTACCTATGTAAACAACATCAATACTGAAGAAGGCGGTACCCATTTAAGTGGTTTCCGTAAAGCTTTGACCAGAACCATCAATGGTTACGCTCGTAAAAATAATCTTTTGAAAGAAAATGAAGATGCTTTGAGCGGTGAAGACGTTCGTGAAGGTTTGACTGCTGTTATCAGCTTGAAAATTCCTAACCCCCAATTTGAATCCCAAACTAAAATTAAATTGGGTAACAGCGAAGTTATGCCCATCGTTGACAATTTAGTTGGCGATGCTTTAAATGAATTCTTGGAAGAAAATCCTTCCGTTGCTAAAAAAATTGTAGAAAAATCTATCGTCTCTGCCCGCGCTCGTATGGCAGCACGTAAAGCACGTGAGCTTACCCGTCGTAAAAATGCGTTGGAAGTTAGCAGCTTGCCCGGTAAACTTGCAGATTGCCAAAGCAAGGATGCAGCAGAAACAGAAATTTACCTGGTCGAAGGTGACTCCGCGGGTGGCAGTGCTAAACAAGGTCGTGACCGTAAGTTCCAAGCTATTCTCCCCTTGCGTGGTAAAATCTTAAACGTAGAAAAAGCTCGTCTTGATAAAATTTTGAGCAGTGAAGAAATTCGTAATATGATTACTGCTTTTGGTTGTGGTATTGGTGATGACTTTGATATTAACAAAGCTCGTTACGGCAAAATCATTATCATGACCGATGCCGACGTCGACGGCGCTCACATTCGTACCTTGCTGTTGACTTTCTTCTATCGTTATATGCAACCCTTGATTAGAGAAGGCCATGTATTTATTGCACAACCTCCTCTCTATTTGGTACGTAAGGGTACAAAACATCACTACGCTTACAGTGATGAAGAACTGCAAGAAGTTTTGGATTTAGTTGGTCGCGACAGCAATCCCTATATCCAACGTTATAAAGGTCTTGGTGAAATGAACCCGGAACAATTGTGGGAAACCACTATGAACCCGGAAGACCGTACTATTTTGCAAGTGCAATTAGAAGATGATGCAGAAGCAGACAAAATCTTCTCCATCCTGATGGGCGATAAAGTAGAACCGCGTCGTCAATTTATTGAAGAAAACGCACGCAAAGTTCGTAACTTAGACTTGTAATTTGTGAGGTTAAATAAAATGGCTAAAATTAGAAAAAATCTTTCTGATGAAGATATGTTGAAGGGTTTTAGCGAAGAGCTTTCCTTTGAAAACGGTATCTATTCTGAAGAAAAAACTACTGCACGCATGAAGCTGAAAGCAAAAGCTCCTGCTCCTGCGAAAAAAGAATTGCTCTTACCCCAAGATGCACAAGAACGTTTAAACCGTTTCCTTTTGGAAATTAGCATGGAATGGTTGAAAAATAAAAACGGTGACTGCACTTGGAAGGTTTTAAAAGAAGGCGGTCAAATTGTTATTAAACCCGTCGCTAAAAGCAAATAATGAATACTAAGATTTTTGAATTACCTCAGTTAAAAGCTGAGGTAATTTTACCTAAGGAATATGAAGCTACTAATTTAGTTGTTGCCGGTGGCAGAGTGCCTAAGGCAAGCTGGTTAAAGGAAGTAGCTGCTGAGAAAAATATATATTGTGCTGATAAAGGCATTGAAATTTGCTTGGAAGCAGGTTTAGTTCCCCAAGAGCTTTATGGCGATGGAGATAGTGCAGCTAAAGAAAGCTATGCTAAGGCTAAAACTTTAGGTACTGCCATTAAAACATTTCCTGTAGAAAAGGATGCTACAGATTTACAGCTGCTTTTAGAAAATTTACCTAGTGGTAATCTAATTTGCACCGGAGTTTGGGGTGGCCGCTTTGACCATCTTTATAGCAATGTTTTTTCCCTGCTTGCCCATAAAGAAAAACAGCAGGGGCAAGTTATCCTGGCAGATGATAAGGAAGTAATGGTTTTAATAACTTCCGGTGAACAAATAAAGCTACATTTAGAGAAAGAAGTTAAGGCTTTATCATTGTTACCTTTAAGCGCAACTGCCAAGGTTACTTTAGAAAACGTCCGTTGGGAATTACAGGAAGCAGAACTAAAATTACTGCACCCGTATGCAATTAGCAACATTCCCCAAGGGGAAGTAAAGCTGAACTGCCTGGCAGGAAAAATTGGTTTATATTTGTGTTTTTACGAATAAAAAGCTTCTTAATTTTTGGAAGCATTAGTGCAATGCACTATGGAGGGGTTTTATGGAGCAATTTATTGCTGATTTAGATATGTATACAGTGGCGTTTTTAGTAGTTTCAGGCTTTATTGCCTGCTTTATAGATTCTACTGTTGGTGGTGGTGGCTTAATTTCCACCCCTGCCCTTTTAGCTTTGGGTTTACCAGTACCCTTGGCTTTAGGAACAAATAAACTGGCAGCATCAACTGGTGCTTTTACAAGTGTTCTTTCTTTTTGGAAGGCAGGAAAGATCAATAAAAAGGTTGCCTTAGGTTTTATGCCCTTGTCTTTTCTAGGCTCTGCCCTAGGTGCCTATGTTGTTTACCTTTTGCCGGAAGCCTTGATGAAAAACATTATTGTCGTAATGCTGGTAGCAGTGGCAATTTATACTTACTTCCGTAAGGACTGGGGCGATGTTGCTTCTAAAGAGGAAATGGGTACTAAAGAATTAATTGCTGTTGCCTTTTTAGCTTTAGGCTTAGGCTTTTATGACGGCTTCTTTGGTCCTGGTACTGGCTCCTTTTTAATCTTTGGCTTTTTATTTTTAGGCTGCGATTTTGTTACTGCGGCAGGCAATGCTAAAGCTTTGAACTTTGCCAGTGGTATGGGTGCCTTGTTGTCCTTTGCTTTGAGTGGTTCCGTAATTTGGATGTACGGTGTAATTATGGCAGTGGGTATGATTTTTGGTGCTATCTTTGGTTCTAGAATGGCAATAAAAAAAGGCGCAAGCTATGTGCGCCCGTTGTATTTGCTGGTAACTTCTTTACTTATTGGCAAGCAAGTGTATGAAATCCTTTTTAAATAAATAGTTATAAATAAGCTAGTTGCTTCGTGGTAGATAGCACTTCTAATGTTTTACGTGCTTATAGAAAAAAATTACTAAATATGGTATAATAAAGTATTAAAAATTGATTTATTCTCTATATAGATGTTTTTGATAATTGTTGAAATGTTTTGATTTAATGGAAGGTAAAGGGTGATAAAGTGGATTTAGAAAATACTACCGGTAAAATTTTACCAGTCTATATTGAAGACGAAATGCAAAAATCCTATATCGATTACGCCATGAGCGTTATCATTCAACGTGCTTTGCCTGATGTTCGCGATGGCTTGAAGCCTGTACATCGCAGAATTTTATATGCTATGCAAGAAGCTGGTATGGCTTCCAACAAGCCTTATAAAAAATCTGCACGTATTGTAGGTGAAGTTTTAGGTAAGTATCATCCCCACGGCGATTATTCTGTTTATGAAGCTATCGTTCGTTTGGCGCAAGACTTTTCTACCCGTTACTTAATGGTTGATGGTCACGGTAACTTTGGTAGCGTGGATGGTGATAGCGCGGCAGCAATGCGTTATACGGAAGTACGTATGGCGAAAATTGCAGAAATGATGCTGGAAGACATTGAAAAAGAAACCGTTGACTTTGTTCCCAACTATGACGAATCTTTAAAAGAACCTAGCGTACTGCCTTCTAAGGTTCCTGCCCTCTTGATTAATGGTAGTGCAGGTATCGCAGTAGGTATGGCTACTAACATTCCTCCCCATAATTTGAGCGAGGTTGTTAATGGCCTTGTAATGCTCATTGATAATCCTGATGCGGAAATCCCCCAACTGATGACCGCTATTAAAGGTCCTGACTTCCCCACCGGTGCTTGCATCTTGGGTACTGACGGTATCCGCAGTGCCTATAATACCGGTCGTGGCGTGGTGAAGATTCGTGCCAAGGCTGAAATCGAGCCTATGCAAAAGGGTAAGCATCGCATTGTTGTAAGCGAAATTCCTTACCAAGTAAATAAGGCGCGCCTTATTGAAAATATTGCCCAGCTTGTAAAAGACGGTGTTGTGGAAGGCATTACCGATTTACGCGACGAATCTGACCGTCGTGGTATGCGTATTGTTGTAGAGTTAAAGGCTGACGTTGTTCCCGACGTTATCCTGAACCAGCTTTACAAGCATACCCAATTACAAAGCTCCTTTGGTATCATTATGCTGGCGCTGGTTAATGGTCAACCCCGCATTTTGAACCTTAAACAAATTTTAGAATATTATCTTGCCCATCAAAAAGAAGTAATTACCAGACGTACCCGTTACGAATTAGGTAAAGCCCAAGACCGCGCACATATCTTGGAAGGCTTGAAGATTGCTCTTGATAATCTTGATGCAGTAATCCACACCATTCGTAACAGCGCAACTGCTGATATTGCTAAAACAGCCTTGATGGAAAAATTCAGCCTGAGCCAACGTCAAGCCCAAGCCATCCTTGATATGCGCTTGCAACGCTTGACCGGTTTGGAACGCAAGAAGATTGACGATGAATACATTGATGTAATGGAAACCATCGACTGGTTGGAAAGCGTTTTGGCTGACGAAAGCAAGGTTATGAATATTATTAAAGAAGATTTGCTGGAAATTAAGAAGAAGTTTGGCGACGCTCGCCGCACTGAAATTTCTACAGATACTTCTGATATGGATATTGAAGACCTTATTGCAGAAGAAGATATTGTTGTTACCATCAGCCACCAAGGTTATATTAAACGTCAAACCTTGGACAACTTCCGCAACCAAAAACGTGGTGGCGTAGGTAAAACTGGTGGTAGCGGTAAGAAGGCTGATGACTGCGCAGAGCATTTGTTCCTTTCTACTACCCACCATAATATTTTGTTCTTTACCAATAAGGGTAAGGTTTACCGTCAAAAAGGTTATGAAATTCCCGAAGCAGGACGTACTGCTAAAGGAACTGCCATTATTAATTTGCTCCCCATTGAACAAGGAGAAAAAATCACCGCAGTTATTCCTGTTAAGGAATTTAAGGAAGATTACTTCATGTTCATGGCGACCAACAAGGGTACTGTTAAAAAGACAAACCTTGTAGATTTTGACAGTGCTCGTAAATCCGGCTTGATTGCCATTAACCTTGACGCTAATGAAGATTTGATTGGCGTAGAAATGACTGACGGTAATAGCGAAATTGTTATTGCTACTAAAAATGGTATTGCCATCCGCTTTGACGAGCAGGACGTAAGACCTATGGGACGTACTGCCCATGGTGTACGTGGTATTACCCTGAACTATGGTGACGAAGTTGTTGCCATGGATAGTGTTGCCAATGAAGAATGCGAAGTGCTGACAGCTACGGAGCTTGGCATGGGCAAACGTACCGCAGTAAGCGAATATCGTAAGCAAACCCGCGGTGGTAAGGGCGTAATCAATATGAAGATTACTGAAAAAACCGGCACCGTTGTAGGTATGCGTGTTATCAATCCTGAACAAGAGATTATGATGATTACCGCAGGTGGCATTATCATCCGCATTGACGTTGACCAAATTTCCCAATACAGCCGTAACACCCAAGGTGTGAAGCTGATGACCTTGAATGATGAAGATAAGGTAGTTTCCTTAGCTGCCATCCATCACGAGGAAGAAGAATAAAATCGTTATAAGCTATTTATAATAAATCCCCGTTGACTTTTGTCAGCGGGGATTTTTTACCCCTCATACTTATAATGGGTCTAAAAACGTAAAAAAGGGACATGAGTTGCTAAAAAATTTTTCAAAAGCACTTTTTTCGTGATTTCTGAAAAAAATTTGCAATTCCATGTCCCTTTTTGCTTAAAAATTTCCCATTATAAGAGTGAGATTCTTTTTTCCTTCTCCTTCTTTTATAAAATTTTCTTCCTCTTCCTTATTTTCTTGCCCTTGTTCAAGCAAAACTGAAAGTTTTGCCACCTTGTTATCTAAGAACGTACTAACTTAGAGTTATATACGTACAAAAGGACATACCGGCACCAAGCCAGTATGTCCTCAGTTTTTTATTTAGCCTTATGAAGCTTTCTCTTAATATGGCTCAATCCCAAAGCTTTGCACTTCCGCACATAACGGGTACTACAATGCATGGTTTCTGCAATCTGCTCCTGCGTCTGATTCTCTAGATAAATATACCTCAAAACCTCCTGCTGTCTAACTGGTAAATCCTTAAAAAAATCAGCAAGCATAGTCCTGTCAAGACAATCAGCAAGCTCATCAGAGCCGATAATCTGACATAGGGAACTATCACAGTCAAACTGGTCAAGCTGTTCCCTGTTGAAGCGTAAACTACTGTGGGTAATATGGTTCATCAACCTGAAAATCATAAACCGCCTAACCAGACCAGGCAAACGGATATAATTAACCCCTTGGTAACTGGCAAGGAACTCGTAAAACAAAAGCCAAGCCATATTTTCAGCATCCTCACCGAAAGCAGCACGCATACTGTGACGGTGTGTAAGCCTGTAGATAAGTGGAGAAAAATGTTGGCGCAAAAGCTCTGCCGCTTGGGAATCACCCCTTTGGTAATCAAGAACGGCAGACTTAAGCTCGTCCGGTGAAAGCTTCTTAAAATCACTTAAAGCATCACGATTTAAACAGCAATGTGCATCTCTGAAAATAATCTCCTCATTCCATAATAATCTGACGGAGCGTCCGCACTACATCCAACGTTGAACAAAACCAAAATAACACTATTTTCAGAAAATTGCAAGCAAAGGGGCAAATATGCCCCTTTAGTAGCCAAATGCCGTAATTAAATATATAATTGAGAGGTTGGAGGTGAATAGCATGGGTGCAAAGATTTATCTTGAAGACATTGAAGAAATAGGACACGTCATAAAAAAGATAAGGCAGAGCAAGAATTTAACGCAGGATGAAGTAGCACAACTGGCAGGAATAGACAAGAAGCACCTGCGTGGAATTGAAAAGGGAAAGTACAGCGTGGGGATGAGCCTGTTTTTATTGATTTGCGAAGCGTTGGAAGTTAACCACTTTGAAATATTAACGATTGCTTGGAGTGATGACTATAATAAGTTCGTTGAGCAGGAGCAAATAAATATGGTAAATACCAAGACGAAAACAAATGACGAAGTTAGTGGCATTGCGAACAATGGGCAGACACTTCGCCTGAACGGTAAAATTAGGGTAGAAAGTAAAACAAAGTGTCTTTACGGGGGGGGCAACAGTGCTATAATAAAATTACTTTTAAATAAAATCACAAAAAGGCTTGCGATTTTTAAATTGAGGTGGAAGGTATGCAAGATAAGTTTAAAGTGCTTGGGCACAGGGTTAAGTATTTAAGAATGGATAAGGGCATTTCTCAAACCAAGATGGCAGAGCTGTTGGACTTGTCCCAAACCAACTTGAGCAATATGGAAGCAGGTAGGACAGCCATCACCACGCAAAACCTTTTTAAAATGAGCGAGATTTTGAAATGCAACATGGCGGACTTTTTCGTAGACTTTGACGGCGGGGCGGTGAGTGCTACTAGCGACAAAGGTAATACGCAGGGAAGGCAAGTCATTGAACTTGAAGACGCAGTACAGATTTTGAAACTGCTGAAAGCGGTGGATGTGAAAGGGCTGTAATTCAAAATTTATTGCTTTCCGCAACAAGCAAAAAGCTTCGGTAGTTAGTGGTAATCGAGAGCTGTCGTAACGCTCCTTTTAGTATAAAAATATCGCTGTCCGCATATTCGCTTCGCAAGCAATCCAAGCTTTTAAAAAGTACAGCTCAGGATGCGGAACTTCGCGATATTTTCTTGAATATGTGTCGCTGCTTTTTGCTAATCGTTGCTATGAAAGCAAGTAAATTTTGTTCGTAAGGTTGGTTATATTGCTTCTCACAGGCAGAGGCTTTGTAATAAATAAAAAAATTAAGGAAAGAGGCGTATTTATATGTCTAAGAAAATGCTGAAAAGAAGCTTGGCACTTGGTGCATTGATGGCGTTTGTTATCACTGGTAGTGCTATGGCGGCAGGTGAGCCTTATAATAAGCAGATTATTACTAGTTCAGACTGCAAGGAAATTTCTAATGCTACAGATGGAGGTAGTAAGGAATATGGTGCTATCACAGATGATTTAACATAT
>JAFTID010000064.1 GCA_017457085.1 Phascolarctobacterium sp. | reverse complement strand
CCAAATCCTCAAAAACGCCCCTCAAGTTTGTCCCTCACGAATGACCCTCAGGAAAGGTGCCCCTCAAAAACTTTGAATACCCAGGTTTTTTTGCTTTTCTTTTATGACTTATAAATCCCACAAGAAAAATGATTGACCCAAAAAATTTATGAAATTTTAAAAGACATCAGAGAAATCTGGTGTCTTTTCTTTTTTAGGGAGAACATTTAGAACATAATCGCAAAAGTAATAAAAACAAGAAAGTTTTACGGATTATAATCGCAAAACTATTGTTGATAAAATTTTACTGATGTATAATTAAAGTGAAAAGGAAGTGATAAGAATGATTTTAAGACCATTATATATAGATAAGATTCTTAAATACGTTAATACACCATTTGTTAAGGTTATTACTGGTATCAGACGTAGTGGTAAATCCACAATTTTAAAAATGATAATTAAAAAATTGATAGACGATTATGGAGTAAAAGAGGAGCAAATTAAAAGTTATCGTTTTGATTCTATGGAATATGAAGGTATGACAGCCAAAGAAATGTATTCCATATTAAAGAATGATTTAAGTAGCAATGGAAAGACTTATTTCTTTTTAGATGAAATGCAAGAAATTGATGGTTGGGAAAAAGTAGTTAATTCATTGGCTTCTGATTATGATGTTGATTTGTATGTTACTGGTTCAAACTCACGAATGATGTCTTCCGAAATATCTACTTACTTAACTGGCAGATATGTTTCTTTTAGAGTTTATACCTTATCTTTTGCTGAATACTTAGAGTTTAAAAAACATTACGCACAAGTTGAAGATAAGAATACTGAATTAGCAAACTATATTCGCTTGGGCGGGTTCCCTGCAACACATTTACAGGATTACGGTCAAGATGAGGTTTATACTATTGTAAAAGATATTTACAACTCAACTATTTATTCTGATATTGTAAAACGCAATCAAATTAGAAAGGTAGACCAGCTTGAGAGAGTTGTAAAATTTGTATTTAACAATGTAGGAAATACTTTTTCTGCTAAATCTATATCTGATTATTTAAAATCAGAAAAACGTGCTCTTGACAACGAAACTGTTTATAGTTATTTGGAAAAACTAGAAAAAGCTTATTTGCTTCAACGTTGTGCACGTTATGACTTGCAAGGCAAGGAAATTTTGAAAACGCAAGAAAAATTCTACTTAGCAGATACTGCCTTGCGTTATAGCGTATTAGGATATAATTCTGATACTGTTGCTTCAAGTTTAGAAAATATAGTTTTTTTAGAATTGTGTAGACGTGGTTATACTGTAAATATTGGTAAGCTTGATAATGATGAAATAGATTTTGTTGCAACAAAGCAAAATCAAAAGCTTTATGTTCAAGTTACACAAGAAATTAATTCTAAAAAGACTGAGCGTCGCGAATATGATAGACTTATGGAGTTGAAAGATAATTATCCTAAATATGTATTGCGCACTGATGCTTTCACTGGTGGTAATTATGAAGGCATAAAAACAATGCATGTAGCAGATTTTTTGTTAATTGATGAATGGTAAAAGATTAAAAATTTTTTGTTGTAATGTCAAACAAAGTTGACTATACTTTAAAAGATGTGCAATTGTTATTTTAGTGAGGTACTAAACAATGAATTATTTAGTAGTAGATTTTGAATTTACTTTTTACAAACGACCTGTTGGTCGTCCTCGTGCCTTCTTCCCTGAAATTATAGAAGTTGGTGCAGTAAAACTTGTTGGTGAACCCTTGCAAGAAGATGGCAAGCTGCAAAACTTTGTTAAACCCCATTTCTTCCCTAAACACGCTAAAGATGCAATGGATTTTTGCATGATTACTGATAAGGATATGAAGAAGGGGATTGAGTTTCCTGCAATGCTGGAAAGGCTTGCTGCCATGTACGAAGCAGGCAAGACCTTATTCGTAGCTTGGGGAGATTCTGATTACAAAGTTCTTGCGCAAGGCTGCGAGCGTCATAAACTGGATAATCCTGTTCGTGAAGAAGACTACCTTGATTTGGCAGAAGCTTATAAAATTTGGACTGGTGCAGAAAATACTCCCGGTCTGAAAGCTGCCATTGAAGATTTAGAAGTTGTAGCTGACGGTTTGGCTCACACTGCTTTTGACGATGCTTATAACACTGGTAAAGTACTCGTTAAAATGCTGGAAAAGGGTTGGACCTACGAAGCATACCTTCAAGCAAAGGAAGCACAACAAAATAAGTAAATGTTTCACGTGAAACAATTTGCTGAGAGGGACATACCTTATTAAAAAATTTTATGAAATTTTGAAAGACATCGGAGAAATCTGGTGTCTTTTTTGATAATTTAGATATGTAATGTTATAATGTGTTTAAATAGGTGGTGATAAAATGAATAATAAAGCTTCGTTAGCCTGTCAAGTTAGAGCTAATATTAGATGTGTAAAAGAAATGAAGTATCCTGCAATGGTTGCTATTTTTAAAAATGAAGAAATGTATGATGAAGAGAAGCATGAAATTTATTTTTTAGGCTTCTTTGAAGAATGTTATCCTAAGTTAATAAAAAAATTTATGGCAGAACAAGATATAAAGAGAGAACAGATATTATTCATTTTTAACAAGCTACCACAAGCTTTGGGTGAAACATATAATTTTAGAAAGGCTTTGGAAAATGGAGAATTCTAAAATATTATTAGACCACGCAATTTATGCTTTATCTTCAACATCAATAGCATCTAACCAATGGTCAATTGGTGGTGGTACTGTCTTGGCAAATTATTTTAATCATCGAATTAGTAAAGACATTGATGTATTTATAAACGATGCTCAATGTCTTACAGAATTGTCACCTCGTGTAAATGATGAGTGCGATAATGCTTTAGATTATGATGAGATGAGTAATTTTATTTCTTTAACATATTTAGAAGGTAAAGTAGATTTTATTGTTGCACCTCAAATAACAATTTTTTCTCCCCAAATGCACAACTTTTTTGGAAGAGATGTTATGCTAGACGATGCAGTTGAGATTGTTGCAAAAAAGTTGTATTTCAGAAGTGACCATATTTTACCTCGTGATTTATTCGACTTAGCTATTGTTTATAGTAGCGATAGACATGACGATTTGGTTGCATTTGCATTGACTATACCAGAAAAAATAAAAATGTTTATTAATAACTTTGAACGTGATAAAGAGATTTTATCATTTAAAGCATATTCTATTGTATCTTGGGATGCAATATTAAATGGTGGCAGAGATTTTGTTGGAAAAGAAATAGATATCTGCCAAAGATTTATTGATGAGTTGAAATCAAAAATTAAATAAAATTGAATTGTATAATTAATTTACTTATACAGGTTTAAAAAAACAGCGTATGGCAGACCAGAAAAGTCCACTATACGCTGTTCTTGTAGGTATGATTTTTAATTTTGGTAGTTGCCATTATTCGTAAACAGTAAAAGCCAGCTAACGTGATGTAGCCGGCTTTTCTGTACTCAAAATACCATGAGGAAAGTCCGGCGGTATCACTCGCTAGGCTTCCTTGCTTATTATTATAAAGCCTTAGGATTGTAATGTCAAACAAATGTAACTGTGCTATAATTATTCTATAAACACTTCAAGAAAGGGGGAATGGCTATGAATAAATCTGGTGGTTTGCTTGCTTCTTACGTTTTGCGTTTGAAGGACGTACCTTTAATTAATTTCTCTCTGTTTGTAAATTACGAAGTAGTTTTTGATTCTGTAGAAGAAACTTACAGCATTAAGATTAATAAGATTTATGAAGAAAATAGGTATCTGTTCCCCAAAAAACTTTCTAAAAATATAAATGAAGCAGAACTTTTGAGATGGATTGCTCGCCGTAAAGCACCAAAGAACAGGCAGTTTGTTGAAAAGATTCTTTCTGCTATTGATGATAGCGATAATCCGATGAAGTATGTGGATGTTTCACACGCATTATCTTTAAATGATGCTTATTGGATTACCAATGATATTATGGAATATAAATGGGATGAACTAAATCTATATTCGCATCCTTTTGATGAAGCTCTGTCTTATGTTGCGTTTACTGGTTACAGCCAAAAGATTAGTGGCTTGCTTTCGTCTCCGGAAATTACATCTAGCGGTATGCTAAAAAAATGCTGGTCTAACAGGGAAGAGGGAATTTTCCTTATTAAGGGTGATGATGTTTTCAAAAGTTCCGATGGTCGCTCACAAGCTTCACATGAATTTTATGCAGCGCAAGTGGCAGAAGCTTTCGGTATAGAACATATTGATTATGATTTAGAAGAATTTCATCATCGAAACGGCAGCAAGGAAATTGTCTGCACTTGTAAGTTATTTACTTCTGAAAACGAAGGCTTTGTTGATGCAAGCGTAGTTGCTGCTGATAAAGGTTTGGATGTACGCGAACTTGATATGAATAATCTTTCTACGCAAAAGTTTTTTAGTGAGATTTTTGGTGATTTTTATGCTGATATGATGGTTTTTGATAGTTTAATCATCAACCGTGATAGACATCTTGGTAATTTTGGAATGATAGTGGATAATGACACTGGAGTATATCTGCGACCAGCACCTTTATTTGATAATGGATGTTCCCTTTTGCTTGGTGCTTCAAAATTTGACTTGGAAGCTGGTTTTGACGAATATGTTGGTTCGCTTTATTGCAAGTATCTTGATTATAATCGCCAAGCGCGTATCTTTGTTCAAGAAAGACATTTGCCAAGACTTCGTAAATTACTTACCTTTGAATTCAAGAAACATCCTAAATATAATATTTCCGATGAAACTTTAAAGGTTATGTCTAAGCTCATTCAAGAGCGAGCCAAAACGATTATTGTTTTATATCAGCAAAAGGTTTCTGTTGTGAAAAATGCTTCTAAAATATAAAATAAAATGTTTCACGTGAAACATTTTGCTGAGAGGGACATACCTTCTGAAAAAAATTTATGAAATTTTAAAGGCTCAACAATTTGCAGGTGCAAGCTGTTGAGCCTTTAGTATTTATTACTTTATTAAGTTAGTCTGAAATGATATAATAGAAAGGTAAAATTATTTTGGAGGTTAACAGAATGGAAAAGGCTGTTCTTCTAAATGATAAAGGTCTTACTCCTGAAACAATTCTTTCTGCACGGGAAGCTGTTGTTAATATGGGCAAGGAGCTTATTGAACGCAAACTTGTTGCCGGCTCTTGGGGAAACATTAGCGTAAAGCTTGCTGATGGCGTGTACGCAGTTACTCCTTCCGGACGAGGCTATGCTAACCAAAAGCCAGAAGATATTGTAATTATAAATGCTGCTTGCGAAACCTTGGACGGAGTTTTGACTCCTTCTTCTGAAAGCAAGTTACATACTGCAATTTACAACGCTTGCCCCGAAGCGAAGGCGATAATTCATACTCACAGCATTTATGCCAGTGCTTTGGCTGCCATGCGTAAGCCTGTGCCTGCCATTATAGAAGACATTGTACAGATTATAGGTGGCAGGGTAAACTGCGCTGAGTACGCTTTGCCGGGAACCCAGGAGCTTGCAGATAACGCTGTTAAAGCAATGAACGGACGTAAAGGCTTGCTTCTTGCTAACCACGGAGCTGTGTGCTGGGGAAAATCTTTGGACGACGCTCTCATAGTTGCTGAAATTTTAGAGAAGGCTGCTCAAATCGCTATCATCTGCCAAAGTTGTGGGGGAGCTGTGGAGCTTTCCAATGAAGATGCAGAAATAATGCATAACTTTTACGAAGAGCATTATTCCAAACGACAACTTGGTGTTGAAAAATAATATTACGCAGAAATTTAAGCATTAAAATAATAGAGAAGTTTTTAAAATTAAGAGGTGATTTTTATGTCTAAGCTTCTGATAAAAAATGTAGAACTTTTGCACACTCCTAATGGTGAAATGAACTACATTGCTATTGAAGACGATAAGATTATTTACGTTGGTACGGAAGTTCCTGCTGCTTTCGAAGATGCAGAAGTGCTCGACGGAGCAGGAAAGCTTGCAACCGCAGGTATGGTAAATACCCATGGTCACGTTTCCATGACTTTGCTCCGTAGCTACGCAGATGATATGGCGCTGATGGACTGGCTGCAAAATAAAATTTGGCCCTTTGAAGCTAAAATGGGTGCCAAAGATATTTACTGGGGTGCAATGCTTGGTATCGCAGAAATGCTGAAAGGCGGCACAACCTGTTTTGCAGATATGTATTATTTTATGGACGAAGTTGCCAAAGCTTGCACAGAAACCGGTATTCGTGCTAACCTTTGCCGTGGCTTGATTGGTCTTGCTCCTGATAAAGACGATAAGCTGGCAGAAAATATTCAATTTGCTAAGGACTGGAACGGTTATGACAATGGTCGTATCCGTGTAACCTTTGGTCCTCACGCCCCCTATACCTGCCCAGTAGATTATCTGGAAATGGTTATTGCCGCTGCTAAAGAAAATAACGTAGAAATTCAAATGCACCTTTGCGAAACTAAGGGCGAAGTAGAGGACTATGTTAAAGAACACGGCATTACCCCCATTGAAATGATGGATAAGTTAGGAATGTTCGAATGTGGTACCATCGCTGCACACGCAGTTCATCTTACTGACAACGATATGGATATCATGGCTGCGAAAAATGTGCGCGTTGCCCATAATCCTCAAAGTAATCTGAAACTGGCGAGCGGTATTGCACCAGTTGATAAGATGCTGGAAAAAGGAATTTGCGTTGGTCTGGGTACTGACGGTACTTCCAGTAACAACAATCTTGATATGCTGGAAGAATGTCGTTTAGCTGCAATGCTTCACAAAGCAACTACCTATAATCCGTTGGTAGTACCTGCTGCTCAAGCTTGGGATATGGCTACTGTAAATGGTGCTAAGGTTCTTGGCTTCGAAAACTTGGGTAAATTAGAACCTGGTTATTTGGCAGATATCGTTTTGTGGGATATGCACAAACCTTATTGGTATCCTCGTCACAACAAGCTGTCCCTTTTAGTTTACGCAGCTAATGCCAACGATGCAGATACTGTGCTCGTAGCCGGCAAGGTTGTTCTGGAAAATGGTAAGCTTACTAATTTTGATGAAGAAAAAATTTACGCAGAAGCTTGTGCTTGCGTTGATGAATTACTGAAAAAATAAATTTGAGAGGTGAAAGAGATTGGCTAAAATTCTTTTCATGCAAAACTTAGCCCCCAGTATTTATGAATTCATTGTTGATGCTCCTTTGGTAGCTCACAAATGCCAACCTGGTCAATTTGTTATGGTACGTACTGACGAATACAGCGAACGTATTCCTCTGACCATTGCAGATTTTGACCGCGAAAAAGGCACTATTACTTTAATCGTACAAGCAGTAGGTAACACTACTAAACATTTATGTGAAACCTTCCAAGAAGGCGATGACATTCTTGACGTTGCAGGTCCTTTAGGTCAACCTTCCCATATGAAAAATTTCGGTACCGTTGTTGTAGTTGGTGGTGGTATCGGTGTTGCTCCTGTTTATCCCATTGCTCGTGCTTACCATGAACTGGGTAACAAAGTTATTTCTATCATTGGCGCTCGCAATAAAGACCTTGTTATCTGGGAAGATAAAATGGCTGCTATCAGCGACGAGGTTATCGTTACTACTGACGATGGCTCTGCAGGACGTAAAGGTTTCGTAACTGATCCGCTCCGTGAAATGCTGGAAGCAGGCACAAAAGTTGATTTGGTTCTGGCAATTGGTCCTGTAATCATGATGAAAAATGTTGCTGCTACTACCAAACCCTTTGAAGTTCCTACAACTGCAAGCTTGAACACTATTATGGTTGATGGTACTGGTATGTGTGGTGGCTGTCGTGTAATGGTTGGCGGCGAAAATAAATTTGCCTGCGTAGACGGTCCTGAATTTGACGCTCACCAAGTTGATTTCGCAAATCTCGTAATGCGTCAACAAATGTACAAGAACCAAGAAGTTTTGGAATATAGCTGTGGAGGTCATTGCAAATGCGTGGAGGAATGAGAAATGCCATGCCGGAACAACCGGCTGATATCCGCAATAAAAACTTTGAAGAAGTAGCTTTGGGTTACACTAAAGAGATGGCAGTTGACGAAGCACAACGCTGCTTGAACTGCCCTAAACCTCGTTGCGTAGAAGGTTGCCCTGTAAACGTAGAAATTCCTAAATTCATTAAATGTGTTGCTGAAGAAAACTTTGCTGAAGCAATTAAAATTTTGAAACGCAAAAACAGTTTGCCTGCAGTTTGTGGTCGTGTTTGCCCCCAAGAAAACCAATGCGAAAGCAAATGCGTGCTTGGTATCAAAGGCGAATCCGTTGCTATCGGACGTCTGGAACGCTTTGTAGCAGATTACGCACGTGAACACGGACTTGATTCTGTGGAGACTGGTGAAATCGCTCCTAAAGGTAAAAAAGTAGCTATCGTAGGTAGTGGTCCTTCTGGTTTGACTGCAGCTGGCGACTTGGCAAAGCTTGGCTACGAAGTAACCTTATACGAAGCTTTGCATGATGCTGGTGGCGTATTGATGTATGGCATTCCACAATTCCGTCTTCCCAAAGAAATCGTACAACATGAAATCAAAGCGTTGAAAGATTTGGGCGTAAAGATTGTTGTGAACGCAGTAATCGGTCGTACCTTTACCATTAAAGAATTGATGGAAGAAGAAGGCTTCGATGCAGTTTATGTAGGTACTGGCGCAGGTTTGCCGTATTTCATGCAAATTGATGGTGAAAACTTGAATGGTGTATACTCTGCAAATGAGTTCCTTACTCGCGTAAACTTGATGAAAGCTTACCAATTCCCCAAAGTAGCAACCCCTGTTTACGTTGGCAAGAAAGCTGCTATCGTAGGTGCAGGTAACGTAGCAATGGATGCAGCTCGTACTGCAAAACGTCTTGGTGCTGAACATGTTTATATCGTTTATCGTCGTGGCGAAGATGAAATGCCTGCTCGTAAGGAAGAAATTCACCACGCTAAAGACGAAGGCATCGAACTGCGCCTCTTGAACAATCCTGTACGCATCCTTGGTGATGAAAAAGGTTGGGTAAATGGCCTTGAATGCGTGAAGATGGAGCTTGGCGAGCCTGATGCTAGTGGTCGTCGTAGTCCTGTAGAAGTTGCAGGCAGCGAATATGTACTTGATGTGGATATGGTTGTTATGGCTATCGGTCAAGGACCTAACCCTCTTATCAAACAAACTACTCCTGAACTGGAAGTAAACAAACGTGGCAACATTGTTGCTAACGAAGTAGGTGCAACCTCTATTCCTGGAGTTTTTGCTGGTGGCGACATCGTTACTGGTGCGGCAACTGTAATCTCTGCAATGGGTGCAGGTAAACGTGCAGCGGCTGCAATTGATGAGTATTTGAGTAATTTATAATCAATCGTAATCTAAAAATTTTCATGAGGTGAAAATATATGAAATTCACGTTAGTCTTAGGCGTTTCTGCTCGTCACGCACATCTTTGCCGTGAACACATGGATATTTTATTTGGTGCAGGCAGTGAACTGCACGTTAAGAAAAAAATTGGTCAACCTGGTCAATTTGCTTCCGAAGAACAAATCACTTTGGTTACTCCCAAAGGCGATATGAAGCTGCGTATCATCGGTCCCTTGCGCCCGGAAACCCAAATCGAATTGGCGTTAACTGATGCTCGTAAGCTCGGTTTGAACGCTCCCATTCGTCACAGCGGTAAAATTGCAGGCTCTGCTGGTGGCAAGCTTGTTGGCCCTGCAGCGGAAGTTGAAATCACTGAAGGCATCATCGTTGCTGCACGTCACGTACATCTTTATCCGGAAACTGCTGCTAAATACGGCTTAAAAGACGGTGACATCGTAGACTTGGTAACTCAAGGTGAACGCTCCCTAACCTTGCACAACGTTCTCGTTAGAGCAGGGGAGGCACACGCTGACGAAGTGCATATCGACACTGACGAAGCAAATGCTTGCAATTTAGACAGCGATATGATGGTTGACGTTGTATTTGAAAAATAAGAACTCTCAAATTTAGAAATTTTTAAATCTAGAAGCTTTATTATTTTTGGGAAAGAAGGTTTATGAATGAAAAAAGTACTTTCAATTTGTATTGGTTTATTGGCTATGGCAAATATTGCCTTTGCAAATGATATCGAAAAAATTAACCATCTTTCCACAGACGAAGCTTCTAAGATTTGTGGAGAAAAATTCTCCACAACTTACTTCAATGATCAATATGAAAAGCTTGCTCTGTTAAAACGCTGTGAGCTTAGCTTGAAAACTGTTCCTTTGCCAATCTGGAATCTCGAAAAATACGTTGAAAACAAAATCGAAATACCATATTCTGAGCTGGGAATCAATAAACTTGAAGATGTAAAATCCTTTTTGGCAGTAGAAAAGATTGGCAAGCATAAGGTGATAACTGTTTCACATCTCTATAAGCAAAATAAAAAGCTTTACGCTTTAAATACAAGCTTGCTTTCTGAAAAAGATCAGCTTTATATATTATCAACCTATGATGTTGATGACAAAGTCTTAGCTCCTAAAGAAGATGAAAAACTAGAAGACGTTCCAGAAATAATAAAACGTATGCACGCCAAGGAAGAAGAGAAAATTGTTAACGTAACTCCTGCTGAAATTGATGCTGAAGTTCGCAAGAACATTTGGGATGAGCATATGAAGTTCGTTAAGAAATTTAAACCTTCAAGATTTAAAGCTGAAGCATTGGAAACAAAATAAGTATCTGCAAAATAAGAAATAACCGTATTTAGAAGTGAGATGAAAAATTCTCACTTCTAATTTTTTAGAAAAGCTTCATTTTGAAAATGCGTCTACTAATTTTACGCAAGGTTTTGTATTGGCAAGTACCTTCCTCGCGTTTATAAAAGGCTTCTTTTCAACATAATATATATTATCGGACGCAATAATTCCTGAGCAAACATAACTCTTTCTATTTTTAAACAACCGTTTGACACTTTCGCGGATATCTGATAAAATAAAAACAAGCAAACTGTACGAACAACTGATTGGAGGTTGTATTATGGGTCGTAGAAAAGCATTGCCCCCCGATTTTGACGGTAAGTATACTGAAGAGATGTTAT
>JAFTID010000063.1 GCA_017457085.1 Phascolarctobacterium sp. | reverse complement strand
GGTCAAAACCGTCCTCAAGGCGGTCAAGGTGGCTTCCGTAATAATGACAATCGTCAAGGTGGTCAAGGTGGTTTCCGTAACAACGACAACCGTCAAGGCGGTCAAAATCGTCCCCAACAAAATCGTCAAGGCGGTATTTTCATTGGTCCTAAAGGTCAACAACCTGGTGGTCAACGTCCTAATGATAATCGTCAAGGAGATGCACGTCCGCAACAAAGCCGTCCCCAACAACCGCGCCGTGAAAGCCGTCCTGAACCGGTTATCGATATGCTCAGCGTGAAACCCAGCAAGGCTACTAACCGCGACCGTGATAAAAACCGTAACAAAGATAAACAACAAGTTAAGGGCTCCTACGCTACTAAGGAAAGCCGTCCGAATCGTAGCGCAGGTCATCAAATGAATATGAAAAAACGTCCTACCAATAATCCGCAACCTAAAAATGCACAACCTGCAGCTGAAATCGTAAGACCTACTTTCGTAGAAATTGGTGAAACCATCAACGTAAAAGAATTCGCAACCTTGATTAAACGCGAAGTTAGCGAAGTTATCAAAGCACTCTTCATGCTTGGCATGATGGTTACTATTAACCAAGACATCGATTTTGAAACTGCACAACTTATCGGTGATGAATTTGGCGTGGAAATCGGTCAAAAAGCTCCCGATGAAGACCCCACCGAAGTTCCTGAAGTAGAAGACGATCCGGAAAAACGCGTGCTCCGTCCGCCTGTAATCACTGTTATGGGCCACGTTGACCACGGCAAAACTTCTTTGCTGGACGCTATCCGTAAAACCAACGTTACTGCACGCGAAGCTGGCGGTATTACCCAACACATCGGTGCGTACAAAATTAACTATCAAGGCAAACAAATCGTATTCCTTGATACCCCCGGTCACGAAGCGTTTACCGCAATGCGTGCTCGTGGCGCTCAAGTAACTGACGTTGCTATCCTGGTTG
This sequence comes from Phascolarctobacterium sp., assembly GCA_017457085.1. Classification (GTDB taxonomy): domain Bacteria; phylum Bacillota; class Negativicutes; order Acidaminococcales; family Acidaminococcaceae; genus JAHHUH01. The sequence goes on along the minus strand of JAFTID010000063.1, from coordinate 4,649 downwards.
TAGCAGCAGATGACGGCGTAATGCCCCAAACCATCGAAGCAATCAACCATGCTAAAGCAGCGAAAGTGCCCATCATTGTTGCAATTAACAAAATGGACCGCGAAGGTGCAAACCCGGACCACGTTAAACAACAATTGGCAGAACACATGCTTATCCCTGAAGATTGGGGCGGCGACACCATCATGGTTCCCGTTTCCGCACATAAAAAAATGGGTATCAGCGACTTGCTGGAAATGATTCTTTTGGTAGCTGAAATGCAAGAATTGAAAGCTAACCCGAACCTGCCTGCTCGCGGTACCATCATCGAAGCTCAATTGGACAAAGGCCGTGGCCCTGTTGCTACCGTTCTGGTACAACGCGGTACCCTCCACATTGGCGACACCATCGTAGCTGGCACTGCTTATGGTAAAGTACGTGCAATGGTTAACGACCGTGGTGAAAAAGTTAAAAAAGCTGGTCCTTCCACTCCTGTCGAAGTACTCGGCTTGAACGACGTTCCTGGTGCTGGTGACGTTCTTGACTCCACCGATGAAAGAACTGCACGTAGCGTAGCAGAAAAACGTATTGCGAAACGCAAAGAAGACGAAATGAAACTCAATTCTAAAGTTTCCTTGGACGACTTGTTCCAACGTATCCAAGAAGGCGAACTGAAAGAATTGAACATCGTTGTTAAAGCTGACGTTCAAGGTACCATCGAAGCATTGAAGGCTTCCCTTGAAAAAATTAAGAACGATGAAGTTAAAGTTGTTGTTGTTCACGCAGGTGTTGGTGCAATTGCTGAATCCGACATCATGCTTGCTTCCGCAGCTAACGCTCTCATTATCGGCTTCAACGTTCGTCCTGACGCTAACGCTCGTAAAGCAGCAGAAACCGAAAAAGTTGACGTACGCACCTACCGCGTAATCTACGATGCTTTGAACGACGTAGAAGCAGCTATCAAAGGTATGCTGGCTCCGAAGTTTGAAGAAGTTATCCAAGGTCGCGTAGAAGTTCGTCAATTGATTACCATTTCCAAACTGCTCATCGCAGGCTGCTATGTAACCGAAGGTAAAGTTACCAACCATTCCAAAGTTCGCGTAATCCGTGACGGCATTGTTGTTCACGAAGGCGAAATCGAATCCTTGCGCCGCTTCAAAGACGATGTTAAAGAAGTTGCTCAAGGCTACGAATGTGGTATTACCTTGGAAAAATTCCGTGACCTTAAAGAAGGCGACCAGTTCGAAATCTTTAACATGGAAGAAGTTAAAATCGACTAAAGTCAAGCAGGTGAACTATGGCTAGACTAAGAGTAGAAAAAGTACAAGAGGCTATTCAACACGAAATTAGCAACATGCTCCTTTTTGACGTAAAGGATTCTCGTATCCAGTTCGTTACCATCACTGGTGTAGAACTTACCGATGACATGAGCATTGCTAAAGTTTTCGTAAGCTTGTATGGCCCCGAAGATAAACACGAAGAATGCTGGAAAGCGTTGAACAAAGCCTTGGGCTATATGCGTAGCGAAATTGCTAAACGTATTCGTCTGCGCTTTGCTCCCAATCTGGTTCTGGTGAAGGATACTTCCATGGAATACAGCGCTCACATCCAAAGCATTCTGGATAAGATTAAACAAGAAGAAGAAGGCAAAAGCCATGAGCAAGAAGATTAATCTGCTCGAAACAGGTAATATGCTGCTGGCAGCGCAAAAGATTGTTTTGTGCTGCCACGTTAGCCCTGACGGTGATACACTTGGTTCTGCACTTGGACTTGCACGTTTCTTAGAGCAAAAGGGTAAAGAAGTAACCGTTTTTGTTGATGATGACATTAACAAAAGCCTGAGCTTCATTCCCGGCATTGACAAGGTGCAAAGACCTGTGGCAGGCGAAATTGTGGAAGCTGACTTGTTCGTGGTTGTAGATGCCAGCTCCTTTGACAGAGTGGGCATTTGCAATGAAGTAGTTAAGGCACCTGTGCTTTTGAACATTGACCACCACATCTCCAATACTGAATTTGCTGACTATCTGTACCTTGATGCAGAAGCTGCGGCAGCAGGGGAGATTATGTGCGATTTGTTCGAGGCTATGGGCTGGGAATATGACGAAGCCATTGCAGTTGCTTTTTACACTGCAATTACCACTGACTGTGGTTCCTTCCGTTATTCCAACACCACTTCCAAAACCATGCAACGTGCAGCAAAACTTTTGGACTACGGTGTAAAACCCAACGAAATTTCTGATTTGCTGGATATCCGTAGCCGTAAGACCACAGAGCTTTTGGCGAAGGTGTTGCCCTCCTTGACCTTTGACTACGAAGGCAAGGTTGCTCATATTACCATTACCAATGATTTATATGATAAAGAAGCTCAAACAGATAGCTTTGTTTCTTACCCCCGCTACATTGAGGGCGTGGAAGTAGCTATTATGTTTAAAGCAGTAGAGCCTGCAGTAACCCGCGTAAGCATGCGTTCCAGTAATGTGGACGTGGCACAAGTGGCACTTAGCTTTGGCGGCGGTGGCCATTTGCGTGCGGCAGGCTGCACTATTTACGCACCGGTTGAAGAAGCAAAGGCACAGCTTTTGGCTGTGATAGGTAAGGCGTTATGACAGACGGAATCTTTAATGTTTTAAAGCCTCCCGGAATGACCTCTCACGATGTTATTGCTTTTTTAAGACGTGCGCTTAACACAAAAAAGGTTGGACATGGGGGAACTCTTGACCCTGATGCGGCAGGAGTTCTTCCTGTTTTTTCCGGTACTGCTACCCGTCTTTTAGAATTTGCCGTGGAAGGCAAGAAGCAGTACTTGGTAGAAGTAACCTTGGGCAAGCAAACTGATACAGGCGATGACAGCGGTAACGTTGTCAAGGAAATGCCTGTGCCTGCCTTTACTGAAGAAGCTTTGCAAAAAGTTCTGCAGGGATTTTTAGGCAAGCAAAAGCAGCTGCCCCCCATGTATTCTGCTATCAAGATTAACGGGCAAAAGCTTTACCAGCTAGCTCGCAAGGGCGTAGAGGTAGAGCGTGAGCTTCGTGATATTGAAGTATATAAATTAGAGCTGCTCCATTTTACAGAAAGCACTCTAACCTTGGCAGTGGATTGCTCCAAAGGCACCTATATCCGCGTGCTTGGTGAAGACATTGCCACCGCCCTTGGTACTTGCGGTACCATGAGCTTTTTGCTACGCACTCAAGTGGGTAGCTACACGCTGAACGCTTCCCATACTTTGCAGGAAATTGCCGCTGACCCGCAAGGCTGTGCAGAGCAGCCTGTAACCGCAGTAGCCCACTTGCCAAAGCTGGTGCTTACTGACAATCAGGCAGCACGCATTACCAATGGTGTGCGTACTACCGTTGCAGGAACTGCAGAAGGACAGTACGTACTGCTGAGTTCTGACGAAGAATTTTTAGGCATTGGTATTTGTAAGGAAGAGCGTATTCAAGCGACCAAAATATTTGCAAGAAAGTCCTTAGAAAAATAAACTAAGGATTTTTGAATCGTGTTGAAAGGATAAATATGAAGATAATTCGTTCTTTAGAACAACTTCATACTTTTACTGAACCCTGTGTCATCGCCTTGGGAACCTTTGACGGACTTCACTTGGGACATAAGGATGTTATCGGTAGTGCGAAGGAGTACGCTAGCCAGCATGGCGAGAAGCTGGCTGTATTCACCTTTAGCAACCACCCCTTGAGCTTAATCAAGCCGGAGCTTGTGCCTGTAGCCCTGCTTACGCAAGAGCAAAAGCACGCCTGCTTTGAAGCCATGGGTGTGGATTTGTTGCTGGACATCCCCTTTGATGAAGCCTTGGCAAATTTAGCTCCTGAGGAATTTTTGCAAAAGCTAAGCATTTTAAATTTTAGTTGTTTGGTTGTTGGTGAGAACTTTAGCTTTGGCAAAAAAGGTGCAGGTAATATCCAGACACTTACAGCTTTTACGCAGGAACATAACTGCAAGCTTATCGTAAGACCTTTAGTCAGCGATAACCAAACGGTTATCAGCAGCACTGCAATCCGCCATTTGATTGCAGCAGGCGAAGTGGCGAAGGCACGTTATATGCTGGGACGAGCATATACTTTAAGCGGAACTGTGGTGTATGGAAATCAACGCGGAAATAAAATTGGCTTTCCGACGGCTAACTTAGCTTTGGAAGCTGCTAAGATTGCTGTGCCCAAAGGTGGTGTTTACGCAGTCAAGGTTTATTTTGACGGTAAATGCTATGAGGGCATGGGCAATATTGGTAAGAACCCTACCTTTGGTGATGTGGAAGAAGCACGCCTTGAGGTAAACATTTTTGATTTTGACGGTAATCTTTATGGCAAGGAAATTACCGTTGCCTTCTGCGAGCGCATCCGTGGTGAAGTAAAATTTACTAGCGTAGATGAGCTTGTAGAACAAATCAAAAAGGATAAGGAAGTTGTTTTAAACTGCCTTAGAAATTGCTAGATTTTTGTCAAAAATTTAACAAAAATACTTGCTTGAACACTAATTGATGTGATATACTTACAAGGTATGTGAACCGAGGCTTGGATGTGCGCAACTCCGACGGCGTCTATGCTTTGGGAATTTTAAAATTTTAGGAGGCAACTAACAATGTTGACTAGCGAAGCAAAACAATCTATTATCGTTGACAACGCTCGCCACGAAGGCGACACTGGTTCTCCGGAAGTACAAAT
>JAFTID010000062.1 GCA_017457085.1 Phascolarctobacterium sp. | reverse complement strand
AAAGCTGTTCGATAACAGAAACATTTACGCCCGGAACAGGTATATCTGTTCCAGCCCGGAATACGATAAACATGTCGAGAGTCAGAACTACTTTTTGCCTGAGTTCCGTAATTCTAAAGATGTTCGCAAGGGCTGCTAACACTTTAGATCACCTCAACTTTACCGCCAGCTGCAATGATTTTTTCTTCAGCGGATTTGCTGAAGCCCATAGCTTGTACGGTAAGTTTTTTGGTCAATTCGCCACCACCGAGGATGCGGATGCCATCGCGAACGTTTTTAACAATGCCTTCTTCGATGAGCATTACCGGTTCAACAACGGTGCCGTCTTCAAAGCGGTTCAGTACGCTTACATTGATTTCAACATATTCTTTAGCGAATTTGTTATAGAAACCACGTTTCGGCAAACGCAGGTACAAAGGTCTTTGACCACCTTCGAAACCAGGGCGTTTTACGCCGCCGGAACGGGATTTTTGACCTTTTTGGCCTTTACCGGAAGTTTTGCCCAAACCGGAACCCAAGCCACGGCCTACGCGGAAGGATTCACGTTTGGAACCAGGAGCGGGAGACACTTCATGTAATTTCATCTTCAATATACCTCCTTGTCTTACGCTTCTTCAACTTTCACGAGATGTTCTACTTTGTGAATCATGCCGCGAATAGTCGGAGTATCTTCTTTAATAACATAAGTACGGATTTTGGTTAAGCCCAAAGCTCTTACGGTCATGCGTTGGTCTTGCGGATAACCGATCAAGCTGCGGGTTAAAGTGATTTTAATTTGTGCCATTACAAATTTCCTCCTAGATTAGCCCAACAATTCTTCTACGGTTTTACCACGCAGAGCAGCAACTGCTTCAGCAGATTTCAAGGATTTCAAACCTTCGATAGTTGCGCGAACAACGTTGTTCGGGTTATTAGAACCTTGACATTTAGTAAGAATATCATGAACGCCTGCCAGTTCGAGTACCGCACGAACCGGGCCACCAGCGATAACGCCGGTACCTTGGGAAGCCGGTTTCAAGAACACGCGGCCAGCGCCAAATACACCAATGATTTCATGAGGAATGGTGGTACCAACCAAAGGTACGGATACCAAGTTTTTCTTAGCGTCTTCAACGCCTTTGCGGATAGCTTCAGGAACTTCTGCAGCTTTACCCAGGCCCATGCCTACATGACCATTTTCGTCACCAACAACAACCAATGCAGCGAAGGAGAAACGGCGACCGCCTTTAACAACCTTAGCAACGCGGTTGATGAAAACGACTTTCTCTTTTAATTCGTTTTCTTTATTTTCGAAATTAGCCACTTTATTTCCTCCTTCTCTTAGAATTCAAGACCAGCTTCGCGAGCAGCTTCAGCCAAAGCAGCTACACGACCATGATACAGGTAGCCACCACGATCGAATACAACTTCTTTAACGCCTTTAGCCAATGCTTTTTCAGCGATTGCTTTACCTACAGCTTTAGCAGCTTCAATGTTGCCACCATAGATATCTTTCAGGTCTTTTTCAACGGTGCTAGCAGCACAGATGGTTTCACCGGTTACATCGTTAATTACTTGAGCATAAATGTTAGCCAAGGAACGATATACGTTGAGACGCGGTCTTTCTGCAGTACCGATAATATATCTACGAGAACGGAGATGACGTTTTTGACGTTTCTCGTTTTTATCAACTCTGTTAAACAAGAGTTTCACTCCCTTCTTTTAGAAATTATTTCTTGCCTTTGCCGCCAGCTTTACCCATTTTACGACGAACGAATTCGCCTTGATAACGGATACCTTTACCTTTATACGGTTCAGGCGGACGCAAGGTACGGATTTCAGCAGCAACTGCACCTACAACTTCTTTGTCAGCGCCACTTACAACGATTCTGGTCGGAGCAGGTACTTCAAAGGTAATACCAGCAGGCGGCTCTTTAACTACAGGGTGAGAGAAACCGAGGGTGAAGTTGATGTTTTTGCCTTGCAAAGCGCAACGGTAACCAACACCATTGATTTCCAGAGTTTTGCTGAAACCGGTATGTACGCCAACAACCATGTTGTTGATCAAAGTACGGGACAAACCGTGCATAGCGCGGTTTTCTTTTTCATCGTTAGGACGTTCTACGGTGATAACACCGTTGTCCATGGTCAGTTTCATGTTTTTATTGATTTGGCGGGAAAGTTCGCCTTTAGGACCTTTAACGGTCACGAAGTTATCTTCAATAGTAACTGTTACACCAGCGGGAACAGTGATTGGCATTTTACCAATTCTAGACACGTACGAGCACCTCCTATCTTTTTAGTGTATTACCATACGTAAGCCAGTACTTCGCCACCCAAACCTGCTTTACGAGCAGCTTTGTCGGTCATCAAACCTTGAGAGGTGGAGATTACTGCAATGCCAAGGCCACCGAGGACTCTGGGCAGTTGGTCTTTTTGAGAGTAAACTCTCAGACCGGGTTTAGAAATACGTTTAATACCGGAAATAACTTTTTCTTTATTTGCACCGTATTTCAGGCTAACTTTGATAACACCTTGTTTGTTATCAGAGATTACTTCAAAATCTTTAATGAAACCTTCAGCTTTCAAAATTTCAGCAATAGCTACTTTAATTTTGGAGCAGGGGATTTCAACTTTTTCGTGATGAACTGAATTTGCGTTACGGATACGGGTAAGCATATCAGCGATCGGGTCAGTCATTACCATACTTAGTATACCCTCCTTCCTTAGTAGTCGTTCATTACCAGCTTGCTTTGGTTACGCCCGGAATAGCACCTTCGTAAGCATATTCGCGGAAGCAGATACGGCAGAGGCCAAATTTACGCATATAGCCGTGAGGTCTGCCACATACTTTGCAGCGGTTATAACGGCGAACTTCAAATTTCGGTTCGCTTTTCCATTTTTCAATCAGGGCTTTCTTAGCCAAAATATTCCCTCCTCACCTTATGCGCTGAACGGCATTCCGAGAAGTCTGAGCAATTCTCTAGCTTCTTCGTCAGTCTTAGCGGTAGTAACAATAATGATATCCATGCCACGAACTTTGTCGATCTTATCGTATTCAATTTCCGGGAAAATCAATTGTTCTTTGAGGCCCAGTGCATAGTTACCACGACCGTCGAAGGAAGTAGCACTTACACCGCGGAAGTCGCGTACACGCGGAAGAGCGAGATTCATGAGTTTATCAAGGAAGTAGTACATGCGGTCACCACGCAGGGTAACTTTTGCACCCAAAGGCATGCCTTGACGTACTTTGAAAGCTGCGATGGATTTTTTAGCTTTGGTGATGATGGGTTTTTGACCTGCAATCAAGGTCATGTCTGCTACTGCAGTTTCCAATGCTTTGCTGTTAGCAACAGCTTCACCAACGCCCATGTTGATTACAACTTTCTCAACTTTAGGAATTTCCATAACGTTTTTATATTGGAATTTGTCTTGCAAGCCTTTAACAACTTCAGACAAATATTTTTCTTGTAATCTGGTCTTTGCCATTAAGTAATTTCCTCCTTTCCCGGATTATTATTTATCGATTACTTCGCCGCATTTTTTGCAAACTCTTACGAATTCGCCTGCAACAGCGGATTTTTTGATACGGGTTGCTTTATTGCAAGCCGGGCATACCAACATTACTTTGGAAGAAGACATCGGTGCTTCTTTAGTAATGATACCACCTTGAGGATTTGCTTGAGACGGTTTGGTATGACGTTTAACTTTATTTACGCCCTCAACAACCACTTTGGCTTTCTTAGGCAGAGCTTCAACGATTTTACCTTGCTTGCCTTTGTCTTTTCCGGACAAAACAAGAACGGTATCGCCTTTTTTAACATGCAGCTTTACAGCGTTTGCCATGTCAAGAACACCTCCTTATAGTGCGTTATCTGAATTTCTTACAGCACTTCCGGTGCCAGAGAAACAATTTTCATGAAATCTTTTTCACGAAGTTCACGAGCAACGGGCCCAAAAATACGGGTACCACGCGGGCTCTTATCGTCTTTTATTACTACAGCAGCGTTTTCGTCGAAACGGATGTAGGAGCCGTCAGCACGACGAACACCTTTAGCGGAACGAACAACAACTGCTTTAACTACGTCACCTTTTTTTACAACGCCACCGGGTGATGCATCTTTAACAGCACACACGATAACGTCACCGATATTAGCGTATCTACGGTAGGAACCGCCCAATACACGGATGCACATAACTTTCTTAGCGCCGGTGTTATCCGCAACGTTAAGGATAGTTTGTTGTTGGATCATGGATTTCCCTCCTTGCCAATCTATCTAGTGGCAAAATTATTTTGCACGCTCTAAAATTTCAATAACGCGCCAGCATTTATCTTTGGACAGCGGACGAGTTTGCATAATTTGAACTACGTCGCCGATATGTGCTTCGTTATTTTCGTCATGAGCTTTAAATTTAATAGTATGTTGTACGCCTTTTTTGTACAGCGGATGCGGAACGAAACGTTCAACTGCAACTACTACAGTTTTTTGCATTTTATCGCTGACAACTTTACCAATACGGGTAACACGTGCGTTTCTTTCTTCGGTCACGACTGTTTCCTCCTTGTTCAAGTCAAAAACTATTAAGCTTGCAATTCGCGTTCGCGTTGAATAGTTTTGATACGGGCAATGGATTTTTTAACTTCACGAATTTTCATCGGGTTTTCACATTGACCGGTTGCCATTTGAAAACGCAGATTGAAAAGTTCTTCTTTCAAAACTGCCAATTTGGTGTCTAACTCAGCAGCAGACATTTCACGAATTTCTGTTGTTTTCATTAAGCTTCACCACCCTTTTCTTGTGCGGCAGCTTCAGCTTCCTGCTGAGCACGGGTCACAAATTTGCATTTGATGGGCAATTTGTGGCTAGCAAGACGCATAGCTTCTTTTGCTACATCTTCGGCTACGCCGTTCATTTCAAACAATACACGACCCGGTTTAACTACTGCTACCCAGTATTCCGGAGAACCTTTACCGGAACCCATACGAGTTTCAGCAGGTTTTGCAGTGATCGGTTTGTCCGGGAAAATTTGGATCCAAACTTGGCCGCCACGTTTGATGTAACGAGTCATTGCAATACGAGCAGCTTCGATTTGGCGGTTGGTAACCCAAGCGGGTTCCAATGCTACCAGACCATAGTCGCCATGGGAGATTTTATTACCACGCATAGCACGACCGGTCATACGACCTCTATGTTGTTTACGATGTTTAACTCTTTTCGGTAATAACATATCTGATTATGCCTCCTTTGCCGGAGCAGCTTTAACTGCTTCTTTTTCAGGAAGGACTTCGCCTTTGTAAATCCATACTTTAATGCCGATGCGGCCATAAGTGGTATGAGCTTCTGCAGTGCCGTAGTCAATGTCAGCACGCAGAGTGTGCAGAGGAATGCTGCCTTCACGATAGCTTTCGCTACGAGCGATTTCAGCGCCGCCCAAACGACCGCCGCAGGTAATTTTGATACCTTTAGCGCCCATACGCATGGTGCGACCTACACATTGTTTCATAGCACGACGGAAAGCGATGCGGCGTTCCAATTGTGCTGCAATGTTCTCTGCAACCAAAGTTGCGTCCATATCCGGGGTTTTAACTTCTACGATGTTGATGTCGATTGCGCTGTCAGTCATTTTTTTCAGGTCGGATTTGAGCAGTTCAATGTTGCTGCCTTGACGACCGATTACCATACCAGGTTTCGCAGTATGGATGGAAATGCGGGCTTTATTGGATGCGCGTTCGATTTCTACTTTAGAAATGCCGGACAAGAACAATTTTTCTTTAATGAATTCACGGATTTTGATATCTTCTAACAAGAATTTTTCATAGTCTTTGCCAGCGTACCATTTGGAATCCCAACCTTTGATTACGCCAACACGGAGACCATGAGGATGTACTTTTTGACCCACTATCTTTTCCCTCCTTCTGACGGGATATTATTTTTCTTTAACTGCTACAGTTACGTGGCTGGAACGTTTCAAGATTTTGAAAGCTTGACCACGGGAACGCGGATGGATACGTTTAATGGTAGGACCTGCATCAACGAAGCAGGTGGATACTACCAGGTTATCCACGTTCATATCAAAGTTATGTTCAGCGTTAGCTACAGCGCTACGCAGTACTTTTTCGATTACCTCAGAACCAACCTTCGGGGTGAATTTGAGGATTGCGAATGCTTCACCAACGGATTTACCGCGGATCAGATTGATAACAATGCGCAGTTTGCGCGGTGCGATACGGATATATCTTGCAATTGCTTTTGCTTCCATTCTATTTTCCTCCTTCCCCTTATCTCAATTTGGTGGTTTTGTCAGCGTGACCTTTATAGGTACGAGTAGGAGCGAATTCGCCCAATTTGTGGCCTACCATATCCTCGGTGATGAACACGGGAACATGTTTGCGTCCGTCATGAACCGCAATGGTGTGACCAACAAAATCCGGAAGAATAGTAGAGCTGCGAGACCAGGTCTTTACAACTTTTTTATCATTAGCGGCATTAAGCGCGTCGATTTTTTTCAACAAGCTAGCATGGACATAAGGTCCTTTTTTAACTGATCTGGACACTAGGTTAGCCTCCTTTCCTTATCCTGTTATATTATTTAGTTCTACGTTTCAAGATGAGCTTAGTAGAAGCTTTTTTCTCTTTACGAGTACGGGTACCAAATGCGCATTTGCCCCAAGGAGTAACAGGACGTTTACGACCAACGGGAGAGTGGCCTTCACCACCACCGTGCGGATGGTCATTCGGGTTCATAACTACGCCGCGGTTAGCAGGACGAACGCCCAACCAACGGGAGCGACCAGCTTTACCGATGCAGATGTTTTCAGCGTCGATGTTACCAACTTGGCCGATGGTTGCACGGCAGTTGATATGTACTTTACGGATTTCACCGGAAGGGAGACGAAGAAGTGCATAGTCGCCTTCTTTAGCCATCAGCTGAGCAGATGCACCAGCACTGCGAGCCATTTGGCCACCTTTACCGATTTTCATTTCTACGTTGTGTACGGTAGTACCCAGCGGAATGTTTTT
>JAFTID010000061.1 GCA_017457085.1 Phascolarctobacterium sp. | reverse complement strand
TTGGCTACAGATTACTGCGTAAAAAATACTGTCTTGCAATTACGTGAGGCAGGCTTTGAAGTTATCCTGAACAAAGCTGCCTGCAGAGGTATCGCTCCTGAAACCATTGCTACTGCCATGGAAGAAATGGAAGCATCTGGCGTAAAATTTATTGAAAACGCAAGCGAATTGGAATAAATTTAATATAACTAACTCAAAAAGCACTGCCTTCTTTCCGAAAGCAGTGCTTCAAAATTTTTATGTAATTATTTGCTTCTATCAATTACTGCAACCTTGCGCTCTTCCCAGAAGTTATATTGAATGGTGGTGCAGTGATAGTATTTGTTGTAGCGTTCTTTAGCATCTTCAATGACAGCAGCTTCTGCTAAATCTTTCAAGCAGGCTTCGTTTACCGGATAATATTTGTAGGCTTCTGCAATTAAATCTGCGCCTTTAGCGTAGTCTTCTGCTTTAGCCGCTTGCACTGCCAAATATTTGTTAGCGTAGTAGCGATAAGGGTTCTTGCCAAAATTATCTTTTTCTTCTTCCAGCATTGCTTCTGCTTTGCTAATGGCTTTATCAGTTTCGCCAACTTCTTCCAGCAGTTCCAGGATGCGATACCACACAGCACCTTTATCCGCACTACGGAAGGGGTGCTTGTAGGCACGGCAAATTTGATGAGCATGACCAAGGTAGGTAATGGCAACAGGCACGTTACCCATCAGCTTGTAAATAATATCTGCAATGTCACGCAGGCACAAAACCATGTGTTCTGCTTCGCTAAGACCTTTTTCAGGAACGTCTTGCAGATTGGGTTTAATATCTTTAACGGTTAAAAGAACTGCGATTGCGCCTTCAATGTCTTCCAATACGTAGAGCATACGACCAACAATACTGCGGCAACGCCAGTCATCATAATCTTTTATCATTCCTTCAGGAACAGGGTATTGGCTGTTGGCTACCTTCTTCACGTAACCTTGCCATTCTAATTTATCCATAGGGGTTACCTCCTCTAAAAGCTTTTTAAGTACCATTATGCTTGGAGGAAATTCCTCGCCTTCTGGCACCTTTAAAAATTTACTTTTAGAACATTATAACAAAAATGCGCCGCTTGCGCGACGCATTTTATTTTTGCATTATTGCATTTTTTCTTTGAGCATTTTTTGAACCATGCCGGGGTTAGCTTTACCTTTAGATTTTTTCATAATTTGACCAACCAGGAAGCCAATAGCACGGTCTTTACCAGCTTTGAAGTCTGCAACGGATTGCGGATTTTCAGCGATGGTTTCTTCAACCAATTTCATGATTGCACCTTCGTCGCTTACTTGTTCCAAGCCAAGTTCTTTTACGAGAGCGCTAGGAGCTTTGTCGTCTTTGAGCATTTCAACGAATACTTTTTTAGCAAGTTTGCTGGAAAGCACGCCGTCTTTAGTCAAGTTAACCAGTTCTGCCAAGTGAGCAGGGGTTACTTTGAATTCAGAAATGGTGATGCCTTCGTTGTTCAAGTATGCGGAAACGTCTCCCAACAGCCAGTTGGAAACGCCTTTTGCATCTTTAGCAGTTTTAACAGCTTCGTCAAAGTATTCAGCCATGGCTTTAGTGGATACAATAATGGAAGCATCGTATTTGGGCAAACCATGTTCTTCCATCAAGCGAGCTTGACGTTGAGCAGGGAGTTCCGGCAATTCTGCACGAACGCGTTCAATCCAAGCATCGTCAATGATGACGGGAACAAGGTCAGCATCCGGGAAGTAACGATAGTCTTCTGCGGTTTCTTTGTTACGCATGGAAAGTGTTACGCCGTTAGCATCGTCCCAAGTACGAGTTTCTTGAATCAGGCGACCGCCGTCTTCCAGAACTTCTTTTTGACGTTGTACTTCGTAATCAATTGCACGAACCAATGCACGGAAGGAGTTCAAGTTTTTGATTTCTACGCGAGTACCAAATTCAGTAGCGCCTTCGGGCATAATGGAAACGTTAGCATCGCAACGGAGGCTGCCTTCTTGCATTTTGCAGTCGCAAACGTCGGTGTATTCGAGTATTGCTTTCAGGTTTTCCATGTAAGCGCGAGCTTCTTCAGCACTACGCATATCAGGTTCAGAAACGATTTCAATCAGAGCTACGCCTGCACGGTTGTAGTCAACTGCAGAGAAATCGGAAGTGCTGATGGTTGCACCGCTGTGAACCAGTTTACCAGCATCTTGTTCCATGTGGATACGGGTTACGCCAATGCGTTTTTCTTCGCCATCAACGTTGATATCGATGTGACCAGCCAAGCAGATGGGTTTATCTAATTGGGAGATTTGGTAGTTGGTGCAAAGGTCAGGATAGAAATAGCTTTTGCGGTCGAATTTATTGTATTTTTGAATTTCGCAGTTTACAGCGAGACCTGCGCGAATTGCAAATTCTACAACTTGTTTGTTCAATACGGGCAAGGTACCGGGCAAACCCAAGCAGCCAGGGCAAACGTGGGTGTTAGGTACGTTAGTGAATTCTGCAGAGCAGGTGCAGAATGCTTTAGATTTAGTTTTCAGCTCAGCATGAACTTCCAAGCCGATAACGGTAGTGTATTTAGTCATTATTTGTTACCTCCTAACGGTGCCATAGCTTTATGGAAGTCAGTAGCTTGTTCAAAGGTATAAGCTGCTTTCAGAATAGTTGCTTCGTCAAGAACTTTACCAATCAATTGCATACCAACGGGCATACCGTCAACCATGCCGCAGGGAACGGTGATTGCAGGCAAGCCAGCCAAGTTAGCGGTAACAGTGGTGAAGTCCAGTTCATATTTAGCGAAAGCATCCATTTCAGTGTTGTAAGCTTCTGCCAAAACAGGAGTGGTCGGAGTCAAGAGCACGTCGCATTGTTTGAAAGCTTCTTCAAAATCGTTGCGAATCAAAGTGCGAACTTTCATTGCTCTTACATAGTAGTTTTCATAGTAGCCTTTGCTCAGTACGTGGGTACCAAACATCAAGCGCAGTTTAACTTCTTCGCCGAAGCCTTCGTCTCTGCTGCGAGCAGTCATTTCAGAAGCAGATTGAGCTTCCATGTTGCGATAGCCATAACGAACACCATCATAGCGAGCAAAGTTTGCACCAGCTTCGCCGTTAGCGATTACATAGAAAGCTTTTACTGCATAAGCGGTGTGGGGCAGGGAAACTTCAACGATTTCAGCGCCCATAGCTTTGTATTGTTCAATAGCTTTTTCAACTTCAGCTTTAATTTTTGCGTCAACGTTTGCACCAAAATATTCTTTGGGAACGCCAATGCGCAAGCCTTTAACGTCAGCAACCAAAGCTTTAGTGAAGTCCGGAGTTTCTACTTCCCAAGAAGTGGAGTCTCTGAAGTCTTTACCGCAGATAACGTTGAGTACGGTAGCAGCATCGGTAACGTCTTTGGTAACAGCACCGATTTGGTCCATGGAGGAAGCGTATGCTGCCAAGCCTAAGCGAGATACACGACCATAAGTCGGTTTAATACCTACGCAACCAGCATAAGCAGCAGGTTGACGAAGGTCGCCGCTAGTATCAGATGCCAAAGCCCAAATTGCTTCACCAGCAGCAACAGCAGCAGCAGTAGCGCAACCGCCAGTAGTGCAGTTCAAGTTCCAGGGGTTATGAGCAGCGCCATAGAAGGAGTTGTCAGTGGTGTTGCCAATGGAGAATTCTGCCATGTTAGCTTTGCCCAGGAAAACAGCATCTTCTTTGCGCAGGTTTTCGGTAACGTGAGCATCAAATACAGTATGTACGCCAGCCAGCATTTTGGAAGCGCAGGAGGTTACTTGACCATTGATATTAATGTTGTCTTTGAAAACAACGGGAATGCCAGCCAAAGGAGCAATAGCTTCGCCAGCAGCAATTTTTTCGTCAACTTTTGCAGCTTGAGCAAGAGCTTCTTCTTTGCTCAGGCTAATGTAAGCGTTAACTTGTTCGTCAACTTCTGCAATGCGGTCATATACGCAGTTGGTAAGTTCAACAGCGGTGATTTCTTTATTTACGAATTTTTCATGCAGCTCGTGAGCTGTATATTTAAATAAATCCACAGTAGTTCCTCCTTAATTATTCCATAACGCGCGGAACTTTAAAGCCGCCATTGTGTACAGCCGGAGCATCTTTCAATGCAACTTCTTGGGACACACCTTCGAGGGCAACGTCTTCGCGGAAAGCGTTGTAGATGGGCAGAATATAAGTAGTAGGTTCAACATTTTCGGTATCAAGTTTTTGCAGCTCATCAGCGTAGTCAAAAACTTTGTTGTAATGTTCCAGATAAGCATCCATTTCAGCTTCCGGAATAATTACTTTGGTAAGATCAGCGATGCGGATAGCAATATCAGCTGTAACTTTCATTTTTTCACCTTCCTAAATAAATATATAAATTTACGTGTAGACGATAATCCGATTTATTATATCACAAAACTTTCAGACTTGTGAATATTTTTTTGAGCAAAGCCTTACTTTTGCCTGTCAGAAACCTTGCGAAAAACTTTCAGTAATTGATAATAATTATTGTTGACAATCTCCTAGAGCCGTGGTATTATTATCTCAACGAAAGACCTCACAGCAAAAGAGGTCAATTAAAAAGCAAAAAATTAACTCACAATAAACAAAATTATGGAGGGAATCAATTATGAAAAAATTTGTATGTCAAGTATGCGGTTATGTTTATGAAGGTGAAGCAGCTCCGGCTTTCTGCCCCCAATGCAAAGTTCCTGCTTCCAAATTCACTGAAATGAAAGAAGAAATGGATTGGGCAGCTGAACACATCGTTGGTATCGCAGCTGACGCTCCGGAAGATATCAAAATGGATCTGCGCGCTAACTTTAACGGCGAATGCTCCGAAGTTGGTATGTACCTGGCAATGAGCCGCGTAGCTTTCCGTGAAGGCTATCCTGAAATCGGTCTGTACTGGGAAAAAGCAGCTTTCGAAGAAGCTGAACACGCTGCTAAATTCGCAGAACTGTTGGGCGAAGTAGTAACCCCGTCCACTAAAAAGAACCTGGAAATGCGCGTAGAAGCTGAAAACGGTGCAACCGCTGGTAAAGTTGACGTAGCTGACCGTGCAAGAGCACTCGGTCTGAACGCAATCGCTGACACCGTATACGAAATGGCTAAAGACGAAGCACGCCACGGCAAAGCTTTCGAAGGCCTGCTGAAACGTTACTTCAAATAAGATATAATTAGTCTAGAACTTAAATCCCTGTTACGAAAGTAGCGGGGATTTTTTATTTGCCAGTACTAATCCGACTTAAAAATTCCTACATTATAATAATGTAAATAAAAATAAGTGACTTTGTAGTCAAAATTTCATAAAAAATGGCTCCCTGCCTTTTCAATAAGGTAATCTTGTGGTAAGATAGTGTCAGATATGTGTCGCATTTGCAAACTGTTTATTTTTTGTACGAAAGCATCCCGTGTTATCTGCCGGTAGTACAAATTTAGCATCCTACGATGCGATATATTAAAACCCGGTACGATAACCGGAAATTTTTAAGGAGGTTTTTAGTAATGGCTAAAAAACTTGGTTTAGTGGTACTCATGCTCATGGTAGCAGCTACCATGATGTTGGCTGGTTGCGGCGGCAAAAAAGAAGAAAAGAAAGCTGCAGCTCCGAAAGCTGACAAAAAAATTGTTGTTTACACCTCTATGAAAGAAGTTCTCATCAAAGGTATCGTTGATGGCTTCAAAAAAGCTAACCCTGGCATCGAAGTTGACTATCAATCCGCTGGCGCTGGCAAATTGATGGCTAAAATCGCTGCAGAACGTCAATCCGGCAAAATCTTGGCTGACGTTATCTGGACCTCTGAAGTTCCTGACTTCTACAAAATGAAAAAAGAAGGCATCTTGGCTACCTACAAGAGCCCCGTTGTTAAAGACACCGTAAATCCGTTTAACGACTATGATGGTTCCTTCACCGCAGCTCGCCTCGGTACCTTGGGCATCATCATCAACACCGATAAAGTTAAACAAGCTCCGACCCAATGGTCCGACCTCATGAAACCGGAATTCAAAAACGGCTTCGCAGTAGCTAACCCGGCTCTCTCCGGCACCGCTTACATGTCCATCGCATTGTTGACCAAACAATTTGGTCCTGACTACTTCAAAGACCTGAAAGCTAACGGTGCTCGCGTTGGTAAAGGTTCTGGCCAAGTAATCGACGATACTGCTTCTGGCGAATTGACTGCATGCCTCGGCGTTGACTACATCACCAATGCTAAAATCGCTAAAGGTGCTCATCTCCAAATCTGCTATCCGCCCGAATTGATTATGGTTCCGTCCCCGGTTGCTATCTTCAAAGATACCAAACAACTGGACGCTGCTCAAAAATTTGTTGACTACCTGCTGGGTCAAGAAGCACAACAAATGGTTGCTAACCAAGGCACCATCCCCGTTCGTGAAGACGTTAAAATCGATCCTAAATTCGGTTTGGTTTCCCCGAAAGTTGCTGTAGAAAAAGGTATCAAAGTTAACTACCTCGATATCATCGACAGCAAAGAAAAAATCGTTAAAGACTTCACCGAACTGATGCAAGTTAAAAAATAATCTGTTATTGTAATACTGCTTTAACAATTATAAGATTTGTATGGTAAATCAATGGCAGAACGGAAAATCCGTTCTGCCATTTTTGCAATTTTATATTTACACCGAAAACTTCTGCATTACGCAAAATTTTCTGGAGGTTATCTTATCTATGGAAAACATTATCAAGGTTGAAGGCGTAACTAAAAGCTACGCTAAACACCAAGTTCACCAGAACTTGAGCCTGGATATCGTACGCGGCGAATGCTTTACCCTGCTTGGCCCTTCCGGTTGCGGTAAAACCGTTCTCATTCGTATGATTGCAGGCCACGAAGTTCCTGATGAAGGCAAAATCAGCATCGATAACACCGTTGTTACCGACAGCGCTACTGGCGAATACATTCCACCTGAACGTCGCGGCCTGGGCATCGTGTTCCAAGACTATGCTGTTTGGCCTCACATGACTGTATTCGAAAACATCGCTTATCCCTTAAAAATGGAAAAGCGTCCTAAAGCTGAAATCGAAGAACTGGTTATGCGTATGATTGACATCGTTGGCATGAAAGGCTTGGACAAACGCTTGCCTTCCGAACTTTCCGGCGGTCAACAACAACGTGTTGCATTGGCTCGTGCATTGGTAGCTGACCCTTCCGTTATGCTGCTTGACGAACCGCTGTCCAACTTGGACGCTAACCTGCGTGAAGAAATGCGCTTCGAAATCAAAGGCTTGCAAGAAAAATTTGGCATTACCGTACTTTACGTAACCCATGACCAAGAAGTTGCATTGGCTCTTTCTGATCGCATTGCAATCATGGATAACGAAGGTGCAATCCGTCAAATTGGCACTCCGTATGAAATTTTTGAACAACCGGCAGACTTGTTCGTGTTCAAATTCATGGGCATTGCAAACTTCCTCCACGTTACCGAAAAAGCTGGCAAATTCTGCGTAGGTACCGGCAACCAAGAAGTTCCTTGGGAAGCTCCTACCGGCAGTGCTGCAAGCTGGGTAGCTGGCTTCCGTCCTTCCGACGTAACTATTAGCCGTGAAGCTAATGGCCTCAAAGGCAAAATCCGTCGCGCTAACTTCTTAGGCGCAACTATGGACTACATGGTTGAAATCGACGGCGAAACCCTGCGTACCGAACTGGAAACCCACCATGCTATCAACAGCAACTTGATGTTTGAAGAAGGCGAAGAATGCTACATCACCTTCAAGGCATTGCACTGGTTCGACGCTAAACAACTTGAGGAGGTGGCTGAATAATGGCAAAAAACACCATCAAAAAAGATAGCGGTTTTGGCGTTGCTCAACTTATCCTCTTTATCTCCATCGCTATTCTGGTAATTTTCGTAGCATGGCCTGTACTGTTGATTTTGTTCAACGCATTCTTCGTTGAAGGCAAATTTAACAGCCTTGACTTCTACAATGTTCTTACTGAACCTGAAACTTTCCAAGCTCTGAAAAACTCCTTCGTAATCGCTTGCATGACCACCGTTGGTTCTGTAATCGTAGGTACCTTCTTCGCTTGGCTGGTAACCCGTACTGACTTACCGTACAAAACCTTTATGAAGAGCCTCTTCCTCGTACCTTTCATGCTGCCCTCCTTCATCGGCGCATTGGCTTGGAAAATGCTCCTTTCTCCTCACTCCGGTTACATCAACAAAATGTGGATGGAAATGTTCAACACCACCGAGCCTCTGTTTAACATTTACAGCTATGCAGGCATCGCGCTGGTAGAAGTTATGTACCTGTTCCCCTTCGTATTCATTCAAGTATGCGGCGCGTTGGAACGTATGGACCCCACTTTGGAAGAATCTGCACGCATTTCCGGTGCTGGCCTGTTGACCATCACCCGCAAAATTACCATTCCTCTGGTAATGCCTTCCATTATGTCCGGTGCACTTCTGATTATGTTGTACTCCATGGCACACTTTGGTACCGTAGCAGTTTTGGGTATTGAACAAGGTATTTACAATATCCCGACTCTTATCTACGAAAAGATTCACCAATCTGCTGGTAGCTTCGCATCTATCCGTACTGGTACCGTATTGGCAACTGTATTGATTGCATCCGCAGCTCTCATTATCTGGACTCAACAAAAAATCCTCAGCAAAGGTCACTACCAAATCATCGGCGGCAAAAGCTTCCGTCCTATGGAACTTAAACTCCGCGGTTTGCGTTACCCCTTGTTGTTCTTCTGCTTGGCTTACATTGGCTTCACCATCGTATTGCCGACCGTTGTAATCTTCCTCGTTGGCGGCGTTCAAACTTATGGCTTGTCCATTTTGGATCCCAACAACCTGTCCTTGGATAACTACAAATACATTCTGTTTGAATATGATGTTACCCGCGACGCTATCTTCAACAGCGTTACCTTGGGCTTGGCAGCAGCATTCATCACTATGTTTGCAGGCGTAATGATCTCTTACGTTATCGTTAAGATGAAAGTTAAAGGCAAAGGCATCCTGGAATTCTTGGGTATGCTTCCCTTCTCCGTACCTGGTTCCGTTATCGCGCTGGGCGTAATTCTCGCTTGGAGCGGTGCGTATGGTATCAACATCTACAACACCGTATGGATTATCCTTGTTTCCTACATCGCTCGTTACATGGCATTCTCCTTGAAAGCTAACTCCGCAGCTTTGGAACAAGTACACGACTCCTTGATGGAAGCTTCCCGTTCCTGCGGTGCTTCTATGTGGCAATCTTTGAAAGACATCGTAATCCCGCTGGTTAAACCCGGTATGATTTCCGCTTTCTTCCTTATCTTCTTGCCTGCTCTCCGCGAATTGACAGTATCCATTATGCTGTACGCTCCGACTACCCGTACCATCGGTGTAGCTATCTACACCCTGAACGAAGACGGTGAAACAGTTATGTCCACTGCACTTGCAGGTATCGCATTG
Source organism: Phascolarctobacterium sp. (assembly GCA_017457085.1). Classification (GTDB taxonomy): domain Bacteria; phylum Bacillota; class Negativicutes; order Acidaminococcales; family Acidaminococcaceae; genus JAHHUH01. The sequence continues at coordinate 21,333 of JAFTID010000061.1, read as the reverse complement.
ATCCTTATCGTATTGGGTCAAATGCTCATCAATCATCTTACCAAGAAAGCGAGTGAATAATCGTCATGTCTTACATCCGCTTAGTTAACGTTACTAAAAAATTCGGTGATGTTACCGCTGTAGATAACTTGAATATCGAAATCGGCAAAGGCGAATGCTTCTCCATGCTCGGTCCTTCCGGCTGCGGCAAAACCACTACCTTGCGTATGGTTGCAGGCTTCGAAGACTTGAGTGATGGCGAAGTTTGGGTTGGCGACCGCCTCCTTTCTTCTCCTAAAAAACGTCACTATACTCCCCCCGAACATCGTAACTTCGGTATGGTATTCCAAGCTTTCGCAGTTTGGCCCCATATGAACATTTACGAAAACGTTGCCTTCCCTCTGCGCTTGCGTAACCTGCCCTCCGCAGAAATCGACAAACGCACCAAAGACGCACTGACCTCTACCAACCTTTTGAAATATGCAGACCAAAGTCCTGCAGACCTTTCCGGCGGTGGTAAACAACGTGTAGCTTTGGCTCGCGCACTGGCAATCAACCCTGACGTAATGCTTTTGGACGAACCTCTTTCCTCCCTTGACCCCCATCTGCGTGAAGAAATGCGCTTTGAAATCAAGGACCTGCAAAGAAAATATGGTTTCTCCATCATTTACGTAACCCATGACCAATCTGAAGCAATGGCATTGTCCGACCGCATCATGGTTATGAAATTGGGTGTAATGCAACAAATCGCTGCTCCCCTTGATATTTACAACAACCCTGTAAATAAATTCGTATTCAGCTTCATCGGCGTGTCTAACTTCACCGACATGGTATGGCAAAATGGTCAAGCACACATCAAAGGTGCGAACACCGCAATGCCTAACGGTATCATCATCCCCGATAAAGTTAAAGGCGAAGAAATCTTTAACTTGGCATCTCGCCCCACCGAAATTACCTTTACTTCCAGCACTGACCCCAACGGCGTTCAAGGCGTTGTAATGCGTAAATCCTTCTTGGGCGAAATCATCGACTACTTGGTACAAGTTGGCGACCAAGAAATTCGTGTACAAACCGGCCGTCGTGACCTCGGTCCTGCAATCGGCGAAGTTTGCTACTTGAACTTCATGCGTCCCTTCTGGTACAGAGTTGACGAATAAGGAAAGCTTCATAAAAAATGACCTCATTACCCGCAAGGGTAGTGAGGTCTATTTTTGTTGTTCTTCTAGATTTTGTTGTTGCGTTAGGAGTCATTGTTGAACGGAAGTAGTAGTTCTGGTTTGTAATTTACTAACAAAAAACAAAGAAAGTTTCAAGAGAACTTCTTTTCGCTTTTACTTGTGTATTCATAAACAATTTGTTAAAATATCATTAGGCACTACCATTACGGTAATAAGCGGTTAGCCCTCTACGGAGGGACTGTGACCCTCCGATGACATAGAAATTCGGTTTTCCGAAAATCTCCGTTTAGGAGGGAGCCATTATGACTATTGAACGACTAATGACCTTCATCGGTTATACAGTAACAATTTTCAGCCTTGGCTATATGCTGGGACTTTCCCACTAAAACGCAAAAATAACCGCGTGTCCGGAAAACTTGCGGTTATCTTTGTGTAACTCAAATTATTTATCGGGCTAGCCGTTTATATCGGTGGTGCCTCTTTGTAGTTTCATTATAATTCAAGACAACTAAAAAAGTCAAATTTATTAAGTAGCTTCCCAAAACGAGAAGCTACTTTTTCTATTTACTCTCTAAATTCTCACACAATCTTTTTCTTAGCTTCCTTTTCCGCTTTTTCGCGAGCTTTTTTCTCAGCCTTTTCTTTAGCCTTGCGCTCTTTTTCTAAACGTTTTTGCTCCTCCTTAGCCTTTTTGGCCTGCTCTTTTTCAAGCTTCTTCTGCTCTTCGGCTAAACGTTTTTGTTCTTCAGCAAAGGCAGCATCCTTTTTCAGCTTGTCGTTGTAATTGGCGATGGGTGCCCATTCACGCAGCATCCTAGTGCAAGCCGCAGCATAAGAACCCGCATCGGGAGCAATACCCACAGCATCTTGGTTATACACCGTAAGAAGTTGAATGTCATCGTAGTAAATATGTGCATAACTGCCATTGTCATAAACTACGAAATAATCCGGATTGATAGGTCCACGTTGGCGTGCTACCCACAAGGAGCCTGCCAACATATAAGCGCGATATTCTGCCTTAGTGCTGCCAATGTCTTGACCAATATTAAAAGTCCAATCACTTTCTTTGATAGTAGCAACACCATTTTCGTTAAGCACAACCATGGGAGTAATGTCATACTCTTTCAAATATTTGTTAATGCGTTTCACGCGTTCTTCCGGTTCCGGGTGACTGCTGAACAAGCCATAATTAGCACCGCCGCCCTGCGCCGCCAAATCTTCCAGCTTGCTAGCAGTAATCAGCATTGCGTAAGGATTATAACCAGCTTTTACAGTATTATAGAAGCCTTCTTTGTCAGCACCACGTTCGTCAGTACGGCTGTAGCCTGCAAAAAGTGCCTGCTGTGCCGCACCAATCAAACCCATACCGCCACGCCCACCTGTAGCCACGATAAGAGCCAAAGTTGTCCACATTTGCTTTTCAATAGAATTAACAGTATGCTTTTGCGCTACGTGTCCAACTTCGTGACCGATTACCCCTGCCAGCTCCGTATCACTGGGCATGTAATCAATCAAACCTTTGAAAACATAGATAAAGCCACCGGGGCAAGCCAATGCATTGACCTCGTTACTGTTCAAAACCTTAAAGGAATAGGTAATTTCGTTGCGACCACACACCGCCGCCAAACGTTGTCCAATATTATTAATGCGTTCCTGCAAGGCGTAGTCCTGCACCACGCCGTACTGAGCTTCCAAATAATTGGCAGTCTCGCGCCCCATTTCTATCTCTTGTTCCAAGCTAATCATTCCTGCCTGCGTGGGCGGAGTAATGCCAAACACAACGCACAATGCAAAAATGAACGCTACTAAAATCTTTTTCATAGTGCCTCCTTAAACTGCACCCTTACCTTTCATTGCGGCAATTTCTTCCTCGCTGTAACCAAGCTCTGCCAAAACCTCAACGCTGTGCTCACCAAGACGTGGTGCCCTACGACGAATGGAGCATTCCCCATCGGAGAATTTCACCGGCGCACCCACGTAGCGGATTTTCCCAAGGTCACATTCTTCCGTAAAGAGCATATTTTCTTGAGCAGTCAGCTCCGTTTCCAACGCCTCTGCCACATTCAGGACAGGAGTAACGCAGAACTCTTCCTCACCAATCAAAGCCAGCCATTCTTCTTGAGTTTTGCCTGCCAGATTTTCAGAAATCTTCGCTACGATTTCTTCCTTGTGGGCAAAATCAAACTGGCGCTTCTTCAATTCAGGGCACTCAATCAGCTCGCAGAAGCGTTGCCAAAATTTAGGCTCAATAGTGCCAACAGTAAGGAAGCGACCGTCCTTGGTCTTGTAAATATTGTAGTAGTGAGCAGTACGACCAAAGGGTTTATCGCCAGTTTCTTCACAACCCCACACGCTGCTGATGCCTGTTGCTTGGAAGCTTAAAGAAGTAGCGTAAAGATTAACGTCAAGATATTGCCCAACACCCGTGCGTTCGCGAGCCAAAAGCGCCATGCAAATACCACTCAAGGCGTTCAGAGAACTGCCAATAGCAGAAACCTGCACTTCGGAAACGCAGGCACTACCCACGTCGTCCATGGAATTTAGTCCCGCCAGACCGATTACGTTTAAATCGTGAGCAGGCTTGTGGCAGTTTTGTCCAAAGCCAGTAATAGAACAATAGACAATGCGCGGATTAATCTTTTTAATGCTTTCGTAGTCTAAGCCAAAGCGAGTGAGGTACCCCGGACGGAAGCCTTCCAGAAAAACATCTGCATCACTTAGGAGGCGGCGCAGAACTTCCGCACCCTCAGGCTGTTTAATATCTAAAGCAATGCCCCGCTTATTACGGTTCAGCATCAAATGCCAGTAGCTCATTCCGTCTTCCTTCTCCGGAAAGAAGCGACGTGTACTATCGCCAGCCATGTCTTCTACTTTAATAACATCTGCTCCGTAATCGCCCAGGAGCATGCCACAATATTGACCGGGTAACCATTTGGAAAAATCTATAACCTTAATTCCTTCTAATACTTGCATAGCTTACCTCTCATTTTCAGTTCACACTTTTGCCTTGTTTCACGTGAAACATTTTTAGGCGCATAATTAAAACTAACTCACTTAACTATTCTACAAAAGTAACTTTTCCCCTGCAAATAAACTTGCGTGCCACAAAACGAATGCGTATAATTAATGTAGCATTTATAAATTTTGAGGTTATTATGCAAACTCGCAAACTCACTACGGCTGCGCTCTTAATCGCCATTGGCACCTTAACTGCGCACCTAATTTACATACCTGCAGGCGTTTCCCGCTGCTTTCCGGTTCAACACGCCATCAATGTCATTGCTGCCGTGCTTCTCGGCGCAGATTACGCTACTGCAGTAGGCTTCGTAATTGCTTGCCTGCGCAATATGTTTGGCACAGGCTCACTACTCGCCTTTCCCGGCAGTATAGTGGGAGCTTGTATGGCAGGCATTCTGTATCAACGCTATAAAACCTTGCCTATGGCAGTTGTCGGTGAAATTTTCGGCACTGGCATTCTGGGTGGCTTCCTTGCTTGGCTGATTGCTTACTTTATTTTAGGCAGTAGCGCCGTGGCTTGGTTCTTTATCCCGCCCTTTTTAATCAGCTCCATTGGTGGAAGTCTGATTGCAATAATGTTGCTTAAATCTACTGTGTTAAATAAAAATATTACTAATAACTAAAAACGCAAGAAGTACTGTATAACTGTGCTTATGCGTTTTGGATAGGACGACTACATGACCTTTGGTGAAATTTGTAACTACTTTCTATACGCATTAAGCGGTTTCTTCTTTGGCATCTTCGCTTCCCGTTACAGCATCCTTGCCGCTATCAAGCTTAAAGGAAACATAAATGAACAAGGCTTTTTCAGCGGCTTGCTCAACTCCATACCGCAAATCCTTTTTCTGGCGATTGCCTTCTTTATTTTCCCTGTGTGGTTTATTACCAGAACACAAACCGGCGGCTTCTTTTATTATTTAGTACTCATCTACTTCTTTAACAAAGGCTACCACACTTACATTAGCAACAGGTGATATTATGACAGAACATTCTCACATTCTTACAGTTCCCACCCACGACGATGAACAACATATTGATGAGATTGCCAGAATCTTTAAGCTCATTGGCGATCCTACCCGTATCCGTATCATTTCCCTTTTGGCTCACCAAGAGGAAGTGTGCGTAACCTGCATTGCTGAAGGTCTGGGAATGACACAATCTGCCATTAGCCATCAGCTACGCTTGCTTCGGGACGCAGGTTTGGTAAAATTCACCAAAGAAGGCAAAGAAGTCTTCTACTCCTTAGACGACGAACACGTAATCACCCTCTTTGCCCAAGCAATGGACCATGTAAAACATAAGAATGCTTAAATACTAAACCCTCCTGCACAAATCGTACAGGAGGGTTTAATTTATATGTTCTTCAGTTTCTACCATTTCTTTTAATTACACCTTCTTTTTAAATTACAGACGAGTTTTAAATCAAGCCGCAGGTTCTTCGCTAACGGGAGCTGCATTGCCAACTACTTGAGCAAGCTTGCTACCATAATCATCGCGACCTTCGTAATCGTTTACACGTACGCGTTCAACCTTGTTAGCATCAGCATCGGTGCCTTTAATGCGGTCAATACGAATTCTGCCAAGCTCAGCTTTGAATTCATCAAGCAATCTGCTGTCAACGGGGAAGCCTTTTTCCAAAGCTCTGTACAGCATTGCTGCGTATTCGTAACGAGTGCAGCTTCTGTCGCCGCCAAAGTTGCCATCAGGATAACCTTCGATAATGCCACGTTTTTGGAGACTGTCGATGTAATCGTATGCCCAATGATTTTCGGGAACATCCGGGAACATAACGGTATCCAGTAACGGATTGCCTTTACCTGCCAGTTGAGTTACCAGAGCAGTAAGAGCTGCCACTTGGTCACGTAAATCCTGAATTTCGTGAGCCATTGCCACACGGGAATTGCTTACATTGTTCTTGCGGTCAAGCGCGAAGGTCACGCCTGCATTCACCATGTTTTCGCCATTGCCCATAGTGCCTGCCATACTGAACATAACTTTTTCAGTCGGGCGATAGAACGCACCAAGAGCTGCAGCAGTTTCGCCACCGTAGTTGCCTACGCCAGCACTGAATTGTAATTTGTCATCAGGATCAAAATCCATCGGGTGAAGTGCTGCCAAAGCTGCTGCACCTGCGCCAACCTTATCTACACGGCTGCCCAATCTGTCAAGATTCTGATTGGTTTGATAAAGTTGACTACCATTGATAGCTTCAGTAGAAGTAGCAGAGATTTCGCCGTCAGCAAGGTTGATAATTTTAGTATTATTCATATCAATTCCTTGATTAGTAATTTTTACAGTATTTGCTACAGTAAGACTATTGTCAATACTTATATCGCTATCCAGAGAGTAATAGTTACCAAAGCCTAGACCATTCCTTGTTACATTTATATTCCCATCAGTAGTATCAACAGTAGTTTGATACAGAGTTCCGATGTCAATCGCACCTTGTACCACATTACCAGAGGTATCTTCAAATTCCACAAACAGTTGCGGAATACCAGTTTGCTCATCAAATTTGTACGCGATAGCATTGTTATCACTATAACCATCAATCCAACCAGGATTATGCCCGCTAAACATCCTTTTTTCCACCAAGGTAGTGTCTTTAATTTTTACAGGAACATCTTGTCCATTAACTTTTTGAGTTACTTCATAATACTCAACATTGTAAGTTTTTCCACCAATATCTTCAGTACCTTCCGTTCTTTGAGAAATGTAGCTAACATTGTTATTTTCTACATTAACAATCTTGTTATAGTTGTTGTTAATAGCATTCTCGATAGTTTTAGTCACTTGAGTAGTGGTGCCATCTTGATTTTGAACGGTAATGTCGCCAGCATAATTGATGGTTGCATCGCCAACTCTTACAGATTGTTCAAAGTTACCACCAAAATTAGTAGTAATTTTAGAGTTGATTCTATCACCGTTAATAACCATAGTATGAGAATTAATGTGTTCGTCAGTAATCTCTACAGTAGTGGAAGTGCCGTCAACAGTTTGGGTTACATTCCAAATATCCCTGTCATCATTAGTTACTTGTTTAGTAACATTGGTAACATTATTATTTTGAATGTTGTTGATGTATTGAGTGTTTTGATTAATGGCGTTCTCAATAGTTTTTGTAGAAACAGTACCGTTATCGTTATAAGTGATATTCGCATTACCGATTTTAACACTTGCAGTAATGGGATCCTTACCTTGATTTTGGAAAACAGTAGTCACGAGATTTCCATCTGCATCCAAATTATGAGTTACACCCGTAACAAAAGTATCTTTAATGGTAATGGTTCCACCATCAGTTTGAGTTACAGTCCAAGCATCACCAGCATTATTTTCAGTAATTTGTTGAACATATTTCTTCTTAATATTATCAATTTCATTTTTATTATTGGTAATATGAGTGGTGTTTTGAGCAATATCAGTCTTATTTTTAGTTATCTGTTGATTAATGGTAGTGTTGCCATCGTACTTCGCATTACCAGAATTATTATAAATTTGGTTATTTACATAGTCGGCAATGTTAGCAGTTGCACTAACTTCTTTTTGAGAAGAATCCCTTACCTTAACAGTAACATCTCCATTATCATTCACACTCAAACTAGCACTTGCTAATTTGGTGTCGTTATCAACAAACGCACCACTTAAATCTGCATTAGCAGTAGCAATAGTCTTGCCATCGTTTCCAATAACATTTGTAGTCAAAATGCCATTGTTTACACTATGTGTAATATCCTTAACATCATCAAGATGTAATGCATTATCAGCCAAAATACGCCTTTCTGCTTCAAACGCAGCCATAGTAGCAGCATAGTCCATAGTATAAACTTGAGTAACTTTATCCCAATCACTATTCCAGGAGGTTGGTACTACAGCGGCTTCTAAAGTAATACCAGTTGCTACTGTATCTGTGCTAAAAGCATTAAAATTATAAACCCATTTAGGATTATCCTTAGTTCCTAAATTAACGCCTTGAATTTGCCCGCCACCATAATTAAAAGTGTATATCGTATTAGGTTCTTTGTCCGTTCCAGGGTTCATCAACGAAGCTGTACCAAACAAATCTGGGAACCCCGCTTGTTGATTAAAATATGCACCATCCCAAGTGACAGAGTCATGAATCTGACCATCTAAACTACCTAAACTAATAGTATTATAATTACTTGCCCATGCACTTGCAGTAAATGCCATAGCCATTACGGAAGCAATAACAGAGGTTCTTAATAATTTCTTATTCATAGTCAATCCCCCTTTCAATTGGACGCTATCTAAAAACCTTTCTTTGTAAACTCGCCAGAGTTATCGCTTTCTTAAAAGGTTGTGGTATTTAGAGTAGTGTAGTTTTAATAAATCTCCTCCTTCATTTTTAGCTTTCATTAGATTTGCAATACTACTTCTAATTGCATCGCTTTTATTCATACCTATCCTATTTGGTTTAAGTTTAACATTCTTTTTACAAATCCGTCAACTCCAGTATGAATACACAAATCTTTACAAAGTCTTTCACAAACAGAAATAATGTCTAACTCTTGTGCCTCTCCTTATTTAAATAAATATTTAAACCACAAGAGGTTTACAATTTTTAAAACTATACTGCTTTTATATGTTTCATTTTCCTAACAAAAACTTTTTGAAAAAATTTTTCTTTTATTTTGGGGAGTTTGCTGATTGTAAAGGAAGTTACAGTTTTTACATTGCCTTCTCTAAATAAAAAGAACGCTGCAAATTGCAACGTTCTTTTTATTTTGAAAAGCTATTTAATTTTTACTCTTAGTTTGCCCAAACGTTTTTCATGATAACCGGATATTCTTCTTGCAAGTGTTTCAGAATAACGTCGATTACAGCATGAACCAAGCCGGGAACGAAGTCTTCGTCAGTGGAAGGAATGCAGCTTTCAATTACGATATCGCCAGCTTCGTTGATGTAGTATTTGAAAACTTTGTATTTTTCGTTCAGAGTGTTGATGTGCTCCATGATAGCAGTTCTGTTTGCTTCTTTAACAACTGCGCCAGCCACACGAACTTGTACCATTACATAGATGCTGTCGTCAATTACAACCATGGTCGGCAAGTTTTGACCGTTGATTTCCATAAAGGAACGATACAAAACGGAATGCATTTCATTTTCGATTGCTTGTGCGTTAAAGCAGGTAATGTTGTTAGCAGTTAAGAATTCATTAAATTTAGTTACTTTTGCGTTCATTGTTATTAATCCCTCCATCTAAAGATGTATTATAGATATTATACACTACTTTTACAAAAAAATCTGTATCAAATATTGTAAACCAAAAGCTTGTCAGAAGTACCGGAAGACGCGAAACAGCACAACTTACGCAGCGATGGCGTACTAGACGTACGTCGAGCAAGTAAGTCGCGCTGTGACAAAGTATTACGGTGCTTATGGCAAGTTTTATTTACATTTAGCCAAGTCGTCTTCTTTGATTTTCAACGGTTTCTTATTATCAGCGGAATCCATCAGCACAATTTCAAAAGGAATTTGGCTTTGGGAGAATACTTGTGCCGGGAAAGGCCACAGTTGACCCATATCAACCTTAGCAGCTTTCATTGCGTTAGCAGGCATATAAGCTTCTCTATCCAGATGATAGAAGTAATCGTTGTCTTTGGAACGGATTACTACGTTTTCAATGGTGGGAACAGGATTATTTTGCAGTACATTGTAGCTGCCGCTATTCCATACCCAAACCCAAACAACGTCTTTCATAGCAGCTACTTCGTCAATCAATTTTTGATCAGGAGCTACCAATTCTTTATCAGCCAAGAAATACAGATACTTGGTCAGAGAGTACGGAGTGATAAGTTGGATTCTTTGAGGACTCCACATGGTGGAAACAGCGTAATCCTTTTCACCCAGATAGTATGCAACACGCCGGTTCCAGTCGCTGATTTCTTTCAGTTTCGGAGCGTTGCGTTTAATTTCACGCATATCTTTGTTGGTAAGTTGAGACATATGAGTTTTGCCAACGAGGGCAGGATAATTTTCCATGGTAACATTGGAAGGAGCTGCGATTACGGTAGGCATAACTTCTGCATCAAACAAGGGAGCCGCAGTAAAAGCTACAGTCAAAAGACCAGCTGCCAATAATTTTTTCAACATAAATATCACCATCCATATCTAAGATATTTTAATTATAACATCTCACAAAATTTTCCGCAAATTTGTTCCTATTTTGCAGTAGCAAGCATCAGCTTGATGCGGTTCTCCTGATTAACCTTGGAAGCGCTGGCATCGTAGTCAATGGGCAAAATATTAGCATCCACCACCAGCTCTTTAATTTTGTTAATCATTCCCCGTCCTGCAATGTGGTTAGGCAGGCAACCGAAAGGTTGGGCGCAAATTATATTGTTATAACCACTCTTAGCAAGCTCCAGCATTTCTGCAGTAAGGAGCCAGCCCTCGCCCATATTATTGCCATAACCGATGATGCCCTTCGCCATGGCTTTAGTTTCTGCATAGGAAGCAGGAGCTTTAAAGGGAGCGCTGTCCAATGCCTTGCGCATCGCTTTTTCCAAACGCTCCAAATACCACATGGCAGTCTTCGCCGCACCGTAGGTGATTAGCTTACCGCCGTACAATTTATAATCCGTCAGATAGGTATCCGCCCCATACATAACAAAATTCAAAACGCCGGGCAGCATATATTCGCAGTTTTGCTTTTGCAAAAAGCTTTCCAGCGAATTGTTGCCCAATTCAGAATATTTAATGTAGATTTCTCCGACAACGCCAACCTTAATTTTATCCTTCACCACAATAGGCAGCTTGGCAAAATCCTTCGCCATCTCTTTTACGAACTTCTGAATATTGCTCAAGCCCTGCCCCTTACCTTCTTGGAACAAAGTCTCCAATTTTGCAAGCCAGCTTTTCGCTAAAGCATCTGCTTCACCGCTTGTTGCTTCGTAGGGACGAATCTTATTGCTTAAATACATAAGCACGTCCCCGTAAACCACCGCCGCCAGCATGCGCTTAACCATTTTCCAATTTAAGTCAAAGCCGGGCTGTGACTCCATTCCTGCAAAATTTAGGCTTATAACCGGCACTTGACTAAAGCCTGCCTGCGCCAAAGCCTTCCGTAACAGGTGAATGTAGTTCGATGCCCTGCACCCGCCTCCAGTTTGGGTAAGAATAATGGCAACTTCGTTCACGTCATAATTACCGCTTTCCAGTGCGTTCAAAAGTTGTCCAATAACTAACAAAGCAGGGTAGCAGATATCGTTATTCACATACTTCAACCCAGTTTCCACAACGGCACGTTCTGTATTAGCCAGAACCTCTGCCTTGTAGCCACAGCTTACCAAGGCTGCACGCAGCAGATTAAAATGCCAAGGTAGCATACTGGGAATAAGGATGGTATGTGTTTTCTTCATTTCCGGTGTAAAAACCGCGTGGGCTTCCATAATTAACTCCTTTGGCTCAGCTTTCTAAACCTACTGCCGCAAACAAGCTACGCAGGCGAATTTTTGCGGTGCCTAAATTATCTATGTCATCTATTTTAATTTGTGTATAAATTTTCCCTTTAGCTTCTAATAAACGACGACACTCATCGGCAGTTATAGCATCACAGCCACAACCGAAGTTTACTAACTGCACAAGTTGCATATCGTCATTATTGGCAACGTAATTTGCCGCTGCATATAAACGGCTGTGGTAAGTCCATTGGTTCAAAACTTCAAGTTCTGTCGCCAAAGCCTTAGGTTCAACCAAACTACTCACCGCATCTTCACTGACGAGAGCTGCACCCATAGTTGTAATCAAGCGGTCAATACAGTGATTAACCTTGGGGTCAATATGGTAAGGTCGTCCTGCCAGAACGATGATGGGTTTCCCCTGCTCCCGTGCTGTGGCAATAATTTCCCTGCCTAAACGGCGCACTTCTTCCTCAAAGAAATCGTAGGCAGCATACGCGCTGAGCAAGGCAGTTTTAATTTCCTTTAAGGTAATATTGAGAAAAGCTTTGCTGAGCATGGCGTATAATTTTTTCGCCAGTACCTTGTGATTGGCAAGGCCAATGTAATCAAAGAAGAAGTTGCATTTTTCCAGCTCCTGCACGTTGGCATTGAGAACCTCCGGATAATAAGCGACAACCGGACAATTGTAGCAATTCTCCCCATTACCTTCCTCTACGTTGTAGGTCATACAGGGATAGAAAATATTGGTAACACCTTGTTCCAAAAGCCATTTAATATGTCCGTGCATCAGCTTCGCCGGGTAGCAAACTGTGTCGCTGGGAATGGTGTTCTGCCCCATTTGACAAATCTTTTTGTCAGTAAGGGGACTTACCACAACCTTGAAGCCTAGCTTGCTAAAGAAGCCGTGCCAAAAAGGTAAAAGCTCGTACATATTCAGCCCCATGGGAATACCCATTACGCCAAGCTTACCAGCTTCCTCCTCATTCCCCAAGGCTTCCAATAATTCTAGCTTTTGACGATACAAATTCAAGCTGTTATCTGGAACGCAGTGAGTAACGGGACGTTCACAACGGTTACCACTTATGAAAGGCTTACCGCTGGCAAAAGTATTCACCGTTAAATGGCAATGGTTACTGCACAAGCCGCATGTTACGCTTTTCACCTGATGCTTGAACCGCGCTAAAGCAGTAGCATCCAAAAGCGTAGAAGCTTTTGGGTTTTGCTCATAACGTTCACGGGCGTAGAGGGCAGCACCATATGCTCCCATTAAGCCTGCAATATTGGGACGTACTACTTCCAGTCCCATCTCTTTTTCAAAGGCACGCAGTACGCAATCATTGAGAAAGGTTCCGCCCTGTACCACAATATGCTTGCCGATTGCTTCTTTGCTACCGGGACGAATAACTTTATATAAAGCGTTCTTCACGATACTCAAAGACAAGCCTGCGCTGATATTTTCCACAGAGGCTCCGTCCTTTTGCGCCTGCTTCACACTACTATTCATAAACACGGTACAGCGACTACCCAAATCCACAGGTTTATCTGCGAACAGACCAATCTGGGCAAATTCTTCGGCACTGTAACCCAAAATTTCTGCAAAAGTTTGTAGGAAGCTACCACAGCCACTGGAGCAGGCTTCGTTTAAAAAGATATTATCAATACAACCATTGTGAATTTTCAGACACTTAATATCCTGACCGCCAATGTCTAAAATAAAATCCACATCTGGCTGTAAGCTTTTCGCCGCCATAAAATGAGCGACCGTTTCTACAATGCCATAGTCAATGCCAAAGCCGTGACGAATTAAATCTTCGCCGTAGCCTGTAACGCCTGTAGCTAAAATTTTGCAGTGAGGGTGCTTGGCATAAAAATTCTGTAAAAAATCCTTCACCGCCACAACAGGATTACCCTTATTACTTTGGTAAAAAGAATCTAACAGTTCTCCCTTCGGCGAAATAACAGCAATTTTTATGGTAGTGCTACCAGAATCAATGCCAATGTAGACTTCGGAAGCTTCATTGATATTGCCAGTAGCAACGCAATTGGCAGCATGACGAGCGTTAAAAACTTCATACTCATCTTCGCTAGCAAAAAGGGGAGCCAAATGGTCAAAGGTACGGTTAGCAGCAGAAGTTGCCAATTGTTTAGGCAAATCCCTTAAATTAACCACACGCTCTGCGCAAAAGGCAGTACCCATGGCAACATAATACAAGCTGTTTTCAGGGCAGGTGCCCTTGACATTTAAAATCTTATCGAAGCAATCACGCAAACAGCTCATAAAGGTAAGCGGTCCACCAAGATAAAGCACATTCCCACGGATAGGTCTTCCCTTCGCCAAGCCTGTTACTGCCTGTTTGGCAACTGCTTGGAAAATGCTGGCTGCCAAATCATTTTTAGGTGCACCTTGGTTTAACAAGGGTTGGATATCACTTTTAGCAAACACACCACAGCGGCTAGCAATGGTATAAACATTCTTCGCTTCCTTAGCCATGGCATCCATATCTTCTGTGGCAATGTCTAAAAGTGTAGCCATCTGGTCAATAAAGGCACCCGTTCCCCCTGCACAGCTATCGTTCATCCGCGCATCAAAATGCTTGCCCAAGAAAAGCAACTTGGCATCTTCGCCTCCCAATTCCACCACAACATCTGTATCTGGATTGAGACGTTCCGTACAAACCTTTTCCGCAAAAACCTCTTGGACAAATTGCAGGTCACAATCTTCGGCAACGCCAATGCCTGCGCTACCACTCACTGCCAAGTGTACCGCCTGCACCAAAGGAAATTTAACCAGTACTTCTTCTAAAAGCTCTTGTATATTTTCAGCAATCTGGCTGTAATGTCTTTGATATTTCGCAAAAAGAAGCTTCCCTGCTTCATCAAGCACAGCTATTTTAATTGTAGTACTGCCAATATCTAAGCCTATCTGCATCTTTCTGCCCTCCGTAATTTATTTATTCTACTAATTTTAGACCTTTCCAATAAATAAAGGTGGTTTTAATAGTGACATTACGTTAAACAAAACTTGAACAATTAACTATGTGATTAAAGTCACACATTGTTTCACGTGAAACATTTTACTTTGGCAAAGTCCAAGCTTTTTATTTGCCCTATCTCCTAGGAGCCTATATAATAGAAGAAAGAACTTCTTGGAGGTGCTCTGATGTATATTCCTAAATTACATAAAGTATGGCTGTGCCAAGGTAACGAGGGCAGCATTCATCTTACTCCTAAAATGGCGAACCGCCACGGCTTAATAGCAGGCGCTACGGGTACCGGCAAAACCGTAACCCTGAAGGTTTTGGCAGAATCCTTCAGCGAAATGGGCGTACCCGTTTTCCTGGCAGATATTAAGGGCGACGTTTCCGGTATGTGCTTACCCGGCGAAGATAGCGCTGGCTTTCAAAAACGTATCCGTAACAAACTGGGACTGGAAATTGACTGGAAGTTTGAAGGCTATCCCATCCGCTTCTGGGATGTGTACGGCAAAAAAGGTCACCCCGTACGCACCACCATCTCCGAAATGGGACCGGAGCTTTTGAGCCGTCTCTTAGAATTAAACGATACTCAAACAGGCATTATGAATATCATCTTCCGTGTGGCAGATGAACAAGGCTTGCTCCTTTTAGATTTAAAAGACCTGCGCAGCATGGTGCAATACGTTGGCGAAAACGCAGCTGCCCTGAAAACTAAGTACGGCAACGTTTCCGGACAAAGTGTTGGCGCCATCCAACGTGCGCTCCTCAGACTAGAAGACCAAGGTGGCAACATTTTCTTTGGAGAACCTGCTCTTGATATTAAAGATTGGTTTGCCCAAGACGAAAAAGGCTATGGCATTATCAATATGCTGCACTGCACCGAACTGTTCCAAAGCCCCTTGCTCTATTCCACCTTCCTCTTGTGGATGCTTTCCGAATTGTACGAAACCATGCCCGAAGCCGGCGACTTGGAAAAACCGAAAATGGTCTTCTTCTTCGACGAAGCCCACCTTATTTTCAAAGATGCGCCCCGTTCCTTACTGGACAAAGTAGAACAAATCGTACGTCTCATTCGTTCCAAAGGCATTGGCATTTACTTCATCACCCAATTGCCCAGCGATATTCCCGACAGCGTACTGTCCCAATTAGGCAACAAGCTGCAACACGCATTGCGTGCTTACACCCCCAAAGACCAAAAGGCTCTGAAGGTTGCGGCACAATCCTTCCGTCCTAATCCCCAGCTGAATGCGGAAGCTGCCCTTTCTGAACTGGGCACTGGTGAAGTGCTTGTTTCCCTGCTGGACGAAGAAGGTATTCCCGGCATCGTACAACGTGCCTACGTAATGCCGCCCCGTAGTTTCTTAGGTGTTGCGGAAGAAAGCAAACGCCAAGAAATTATTAACGCTAGCCCCCTCCACAGTAAATACACTAAAACTGTGGACAGGGAATCTGCTTACGAAATCCTGCAAAAACGTGCTGAACAAGCTGCCAAAGAAGAAGCAGAAGCTGCTGACGAAGAATATGTTCCTGAAGACGAAACTCTCCAAGAAGAAATCCGTCGCAATTCCCGTAATACTGGCACTACTAAAAAGACTACTACCCGTCGCACCACTACTAAAAAAGAACCTCCCTCTATGTTCGAAAAAGTGTTGGAAAAAACTGCAACCTCCTTTGGTCGCACCATTGCCAACACCTTGGCTCGTGGTATTTTAGGTAGTCTTTTGAAAAAATAAAGCTTTAAATCTCCCTCTTTTAGCAAACAAAGAGGGAGATTATTTTTTGCAGCCACCCATTCCAACGAACAAAATTTATTTTCCCGAACATTTCTTCTAATAATATATTGACTTCCGGCGCCGTTCGTTGTAAAATATACTCAACAAACAGTTGTTTTGAAAGTTGGTGGATGTAATGAATAAAATTTTAGCAATCCTTTGTGTAGGCTTCTCTTTATATACAGGTTTCAATATGGTTTTCGCAGAAGAACCGGTTTACTATACTCAAACCATTACCGTTCACAGCGGTGATACCATGTGGTCCATTGCAGACCGTTGGAGCGATGACAGAGAAGATGTACGCCAAGTTATGCATCGCATCTGCAAAGCCAACAACTTAACAAGTAAGCACGTTTACCCCGGTCAAGTTTTGAAAATTCCTGTAAAAGCAGTTATGCACAATGATTTCATGCTTGCCGGAAAATAATCCCTTAAAACACAGAAAGGCTCGTTGCAAATCGCAACGAGCCTTTCTGTTGGTAAGCTATTAAATTTTCCTATCCCCAATTTTTGGAGAGTTTAACAAAATTTTTACTGCACACTCAAATTTCAGCAATTTTTTACTGCATCCTTGAAAGTCAATCTAGTTTTATTGCATCCCGTTCAGCTTTAAATTCAAGGAAGTAAAAAGCTCCTTATTATCTGCTACAAACTTCTCGCTCAGCTGCGGGAAAATGTCAGCACTGAATTTTGCGTCATGCTTAACCTCTGCCAAAGCTAAAATAATATGGGGCAAATGGTAATAAGTAATTTCATATGCCTTGGTGAAATCAGGAATGGCTTTATTGGTAAGCAACGCAACTCTACGAGGAGCATTGTCAAACTTTTTCAGAATGGTTGTATGACGGAAGTCCCCCATTAATAAATGGTCGCCTAAAATTACAATCACAGTATTTTCCCCATTGGGTTGGCTCTTGATAAATTTAACGAAGTTTCCCAGTAAATAATCAAGGCTTGCCAAAGCAAATTCGTGTGTGCTATCAGCAACGCTTTCATTTACGTAAGGACGCATGCGTTTATCTGGAACGCCTTTAGGGAAGTGGGTATCCACCGTTAAAAGAGTAAGGTTAAAGGGTTTATCCCCTTGCGCCAGCTTAGCGTACTCTGCCTTCGCCATACGGAACAAATCGTAATCGTGAACACCCCACACAGTTTTTGCACCATCAGGACATTGGTCGTGACCTTTCACTTCGTAGCCAAAGCAGTTCATGATATTTCCAGTGCCGGCAAAATTCATATCACCATTGGAAAGCAACAGATTCTTGTAGCCAGCCTGCGCCAACACGCCAGCGTAGGAAACAGCGCCGGTTTTACGAACACCACTAAAAAGGGTATCGCTGTTAGCTCCAAGGTAGGCAGGCAAACCAGTTTGTGTTGCATACAAGGCACCAACAGTCCAGTCCGCACCATCAAGGCAATGGTAATTAGTGTAGTTGTGCCAGCCTTGTTCTAATAAATTATTAAGGTGAGGCACCTCGTCAGCAAAAGCTTTATTTTGCAGGAAGTTGTTTTCTAAAGACTCGCAGTAAATTACCACAAGGTTCTTGCCAGCTTGGGCAGTAACCTTGTCAAGGGGTATATATGCCCCCTGCGCGCCAAGCTTGTTCAGAATTTGCTCCGTGCTTAAAGAAAAGCTTTGCTTCATCTCTTTTGCGGAAAGCAAAATGTTTTTGTAAGCAGTTCCCGTTCCAGAAAAGAATAGGCAGGCAATGGCAACTACTGCCAAAATCGCAGGGAAGTACTTGTTATGGGTAACATTTTTATCTTCGATTTCGTCAGCATTTGAAACGGAGCTGTTATTTTCAGTTACAACTTCGCTTGCAGTTGGAATGGTGTTACTATTTTCAGAAGCATTTGCACTAGCCGCGTGGCAAGACAATTTTTTATACGCCAGCCAATGGAGCGCGGCGGCGAGAAGCACGGCAATTACGCCACCGTAGAAGTAAGCAGGCGTAACCTGCGGTGCCATGGCGAGCATGGTTCCGTCAATGCGGGTAAGGGTAGTGTAATCAAGGTGCTGCCCCATAATCTCAAGGCACACAAAATCTAGCGCCGCCAGTAAGAAGCCAATAAAAGAAATTGCAGCGCCGAGGGCTTTATTCTTCTGGATACCGAAGCCCAGTATTAAAAATGCTAAATAAAATAAGATTATATCACGCATTTTCAATAGCTGCTTGCAAAATTCCGTAAACCATAAGTGCTGAGTTATACAAATCTTCCTCTTTCAAAAACTCCTCAACCGTATGCACATTCTTCATACCAGTACCCAAAATTACGCAGGGCACACCATACGCATTGAAGAAGTTAGCATCACTGCCACCGCCAGTTTGCGTAATATCCGGAGTAAAGCCGTACAACTGGCAAGCACGTTCTGCCAATTTTACAACGGTGCTGTTAGTATCAATAAAGAAGCCACTATATTTATGCTCAACCTCTGCGGTGAACTTGCCACCAAATTTTTCTACAGCATTGCAAATGGTAGAAACAACTTCTTCACGTACAGCTTCTAATTTTTCGTTACTACGGCTACGCACGTCGCCCTCAATTTCTACAAGGTCAGGCACTACGTTAGTCGCTACACCACCGCCAATAAGACCAATGTTGCAGGTAGTTTCTTCGTCAATACGACCATAGCGTTTTACTTCTGCCAAAGCCTTCGCCGCAATCATAATTGCATTAATGCCTTTTTCCGGTTCTACGCCACCATGAGCTTTTTTGCCGTGTACGCTAATCTTATATCTATACTGTCCAGGTGCGCCAATAACAATTTCACCGGGAGAGCCTTCGCCGTCAAGAGCGTAAGCAACCTCTGCTCTCAGCTTGGAACGATCCATGCAACGGGAACCATTTACACCGCCTTCTTCTGCAATGGTAAAAAGAATTTGGATATCGCCATGCTCAGCCTTATCTTCTACCAGCATGCGTACGCCTTCCAAAATGCCTACAACGCCGGACTTGTCATCACCGCCCAAAATGGTGGTGCCATCGCTATAAAGGTAGCCGTCCTTTTGTACAACAGTTGTGCCGCCGCAAGGCTCAACGCCATCCATGTGAGCAGAAAACAGTACGCTCACCGCACCGCTTTTAGTTGCAGGCAAAAATGCCCACAAATTACCGCAGTTACCACCCAGCTTTTCGCCAGCATCATCTTCTTCAACGGTGAAGCCCAAAGCTTCCAATTTGGCACGCAGCAGTTCAAAGATAGGTCTTTCCTGCAAGCTATGACAGGGAACTGCCACCACTTCTTTAAACTCTGCCAACATTCTTTCTTTATTTACAGCTTTCATCCTTTTACCTCACAATCACAGAAAACCTGTATGTTCCAATAATATTTTCACACCAATACAAATCAACACCAAACCACCACAAATATTTGCATTCTTGCCAACGGCAGAACCAAGCTTGAAGCCCATCGTTCCACCAAAGGTGGAAATTGCAAGGGTTACAATGCCAATCATGGTAATTGCCAGCCAGATATTGGTCTGTAAAAAAGCAAAGCTTACGCCAACAGCAAGAGCATCTATACTGGTAGCGATAGCCAAAACAAGCATTTCTTTATTGGTGTAGCTTTTCCTGATGTCACACGCTTCCTTCGCTTCGGAAATCATATCCCAGCCTAAATAAGCCAACAGCGCGAAAGCAATCCAATGGTCATAATCTACAATATATGTTTGAAAAGAAACTGCTCCCAAATAGCCAAGCAGGGGCATTAAAGCTTGGAAGACTCCAAACCAAATCCCAAAACGCATTGCTCCTTTGAAACGATCATCAGGAGCCAGTGCCATGCTTCCGCAAATGGAAACAGCAAAGGCATCCATGGCTAACCCCACGGAAACCAAAAACAACTCTAAAAATCCCATACTTTCCTCTAAATCTATTTACTCAAAAATTTTTTGTTGGCACTCATCTTAATTACACGGAAGATGCTGGCAACAAACATAATGCCAAGGGCAATAGCTGCAGCATCAGTTCCCGCTGTCAGCAGGGTGTTGACACCGTTACCATAACTTTTTTCAATAATCTCCTTCATACCACGATACATACCCAAGCCCGGCACAAGAGGGATAATACCTGGAATAAGGTACACAGTTGCAGGTTGCTTGAACATACGGGCAGAAAGCTCGCTCACCACAGATAAAACTACGGTAGCAATAAAATTGGCGTGGAAGGAATTATATTCCAAATGCTGACGTAAATATACGAAAACAACCCAACCAATGGCACCAATAATACCACTGGTAATCAAAGTTCTTCTGGGAGCTTGGAACAATGCCGCAAAAGCAATGGTCGCAAGGAAGGAATACAGGAAGGATTCATACAAGCCCATTACCATAAATCCCACCCCCATTTATGCCAAGCCTGCAATACAAATGCCAAGCCGATAGCAATGGAAGTAGCAAAAAGCACAGCTTCTGCAACGCGGGAGTTACCGGAAACCAAGTCCCCCGCCATATAGTCACGTAAACCGTTGGTAAAGGCAACCCCCGGAACAAAGGGCATTACAGCGCCAACGATGATCTTATCCATAGTACATTGTACGCTCACTGCGCAGCACATAATAGCCACGGCAGCAATGGACGCGCCTGCCAAAGCGTTTTCCCAAAAAGCACTGGGACGGTAGCCACCTAAAAGCTTTAACACCAGCATTGCCAAAAGTCCTGTAATAAAGGCAGCGATAAAGTCATGGCTGTTACCACCTAACATTCCAGAAAAACCTGCGGAAGCCAAGCCACTTGCCAAGCAAATAATCTTGTCATTATAAGGAGGCTTTTCTTTCAGCTTATTATTAAAATAATCTAAGGTTCCTTCATAATCTAAAGGCCAAGTGTCCAAATTATAAAGGAAGTCGTTAATCTGGCTGACAGTACGCAAATTAGTACTACGAGAGCGAATACGGGAAACACAGCAGTATCCGTCAGGCTGCTCGTCGCCTAAAACGATAACTGTCGGAGTTACGAAAACGTTAACCCCGTAGCAATGGTTTCTATTA
>JAFTID010000060.1 GCA_017457085.1 Phascolarctobacterium sp. | reverse complement strand
TCACGGCGGTATCAGGGGTTCGATTCCCCTACCGGTCACCAATGGTCGCTTAGCTCAGCTGGGAGAGCGTCTGCCTTACAAGCAGAATGTCGGCGGTTCGATCCCGTCAGCGACCACCACTGAAACTTAGCACTTCAACTTCGGTTGAAGTGCTTTTTGTTTTTTTATCACAGTGTTTTGTTTAAGGGTGCGTTCCTTTTGTTATGGAAAGAAAAATTCTAAAATAAAAAACTCTGACTTTCTTACTTGCTGGTAAGTTTGTCAGAGTTTTTCTTCATTGTTAGTGCTTACTGCGGAAGGCAATACGCTATCGATAAATGCCTTGACGATGTTAGGGTCAAAATCTTGTCCGGATTTATTTTTTAATTCGTTGATTGCTTCGGCGTGAGTTTTTTGCCAGTGCTGAGTACAGGGGTTAATGAAACGGTCGTAGTAATTTGCCACGGCAATGATGCGAGCACCCAAGGGAATGTTTTGTCCCTTTAAGCGTTTGGGATAACCGGTACCATCAAATTTTTCGTGATGGGAACGAATGATACTGATGATACTGCCAAATTCAGGGAAGTTTTCCAGCATAGCAGCTCCTGCCAAACAATGACGTTTGTAAGCAGCTTCTTCACGTTTGGAAAGGTAAGGCACTTTGGAAAGCACCAGGTTCGGTACGGAAAGGTGACCTATATCGTGAAGCAGTGCTGCCGTTTTTACGCAGGCAACTTCGGCAGGGGGCAAGCCAATTTTTGCGGCAATGCTGGCAGAATAGTTGGCAACCTGCTTGCTGTGCATAAATACACTCTTATTTTTAATTTCTAAAATTTGTAAGTAATAGTCGCAAATTTCCCGACTGCGATCGTCATAGGGAAACTCCAGACATTGTGGTAAAGCAATCATTTTTTAATCCGCCCATCATCGGTTAGTGTTCTTAGTATATCACTTTCTTCCTGAATGTGAAATAGAGGGTTGCAGAAAATTTTTGAAAAGCATATAATATCCTAGTGTGACCCGGGTCTGTGGTTGAAAGTCGATGCCAGTTGCAGGCAAAACGATCCACGTAAGTAGCGGAAAAATTAGCTATGAGCACGGTGCAGCTTAGAAGTAAGACCTGCCGCATTAATAAATTTTCAGCGAGAGGGGTAGTAGTGGGGAGCTGAAGCTTAGGAGCGAACCCTCCAGCAGGCGAGTGTGGGGGCGAAGACCAGGTCAGCCGGGTTGCATAAAGTTTCAGTGTAAATTTACAGACAATTTGTACAATAATAGCTTGCTAGTTAAGCTGAATGGGTATATAATTATATGTAAATTTTATGCAGGATTTCTGATTAAAAATTTGAAAGGAGATTATATGATGAAAAAACTGCTTATTTTAATGATGACCATCATTGCAGCTGTTGCTATGTTGGCAGCTGGTTGTGGCGGCGAAAAGAAAGCTGCTGAAAAAGTTTTGCGTGTAGGTACTGAACCCACTTTCGCACCCTTTGAATTCCAAAAAGAAGGTAGCAGTGAATTTACCGGTTTTGATATGGACCTCATCCGTGCAATTGGTAAACAAGCTGGTTACAAAGTAGAAATCATGAACATGGGCTTCGATGCTCTTATCCCTGCATTGAACGCAGGCAACATTGATGCTACTATTGCTGGTATGACCATTACCGAAGAACGTAAAGGTGCAGTAAGCTTCTCCGAACCGTACTACACTTCCGGTCTTGTTGTTATGGTTAACAAAGACAACAACGAAATCAAATCTATTGCAGATTTGAAAGGCAAAAAAATTGCTTGCCAAATCGGTACCACTGGTGAAATGAAATCCAGAACTGTTGAAGGTGCTAAAGTTGTAGCATTCAACACCAATACCGAAGCTGCTATGGAATTGAAAAATAAAGGCGTTGACGCTGTAATCAACGATAGCCCTGTCGTTGGCTACTATCTGGCACAAGGCGGTAATGCTACTGCTAAAACCGTTGGTGAAGTTATGGAAGCTGAACAATATGGTATTGCTGTTAAAAAAGGCAATGACAAATTGGTTCAAGACATCAACAAAGCTATGGCTGAGCTGAAAAAGAATGGCGAATTTGACAAGATTTACAAAACCTGGTTTGGTGAAGTGAAGAAATAATATTCGGTTCTTGACGGAGCACAGTGTGGTATCAGGCGCCAGTGCTCCGTTCTTTATTTTATTTAATAACTAAGTTAGCAACAGGCAAGATGTCTGTTATTTTTAGAAAAATTCTGAGGGGGATTTATTATGAAAAAATTATTAGTTATGATGATGGCTATTCTGGCTGCTTGCAGCATGCTTTTGGCAGGTTGCGGTGGCGGTGAAAAGAAAGCTGCTGAAAAAGTTATGCGTGTAGCTACTGAACCTTCCTTTGCACCTTTTGAATTCCAAAAAGAAGGCAGCAAAGAATTTACCGGTTTCGATATCGACCTCATCCGTGCAATTGGTAAACAAGCAGGCTACAAGGTAGAAATCCAAAACATGGGCTTTGATGCTCTTATTCCGGCTCTGACCAGCGGCAACATTGACGTTGCAATTGCAGGTATGAGCATTACCGAAGAACGTAAAAAAGTAATTACTTTCTCTGACCCGTACTACACCTCTGGTTTGATTGTTATGGTTAACAAAGACGAAGCTAACATCAAATCCATTGATGATTTGAAAGGCAAACGTATTGCGTGCCAAATCGGTACTACTGGCGAGAAAAAATCCAGAAGCATTGAAGGCGCTAAAGTTGTTGCTTTCAATACCCAAAGTGAAGCTTCTATGGAATTGAAAAATGGCGGTGCTGACGCAGTTATTAACGATGCTCCTGTAGTTGGCTACTATCTGGCTCAAGGCGGCGACAAAGTTGCTAAAACTGTTGGCGAAGTTATGGAAGCTGAAGAATACGGCATTGCTGTAAATAAAAAGAACACTCAATTGGTTCAAGACATCAACAAAGCTATGGCTGAACTGAAAAAGAACGGCGAATTCGACAAAATCTACAAAACCTGGTTCGGTGAAGTTAAAAAATAATCTGTACCATATTTGAAGTTTTGAAGTTAAGTAAAGAAAGCTATTTGATGTCCCAATGTAGAAGGGATGAAAAGGATGGATTTAAATTTTGATTTGATTGCAAGTTCTTTCCCGTTGCTTTTGGCTGGTGCAGCTATCACCGTGGAAATTACTGCTCTTAGTGTAGGCTTCGGTCTCTTGATTGGCTGCATGGTTGGTATTGCCCGTCTGTGCAATGTTAAAGCTCTGCGCTATCTTGCTAATGTTTATGTAGATTTTATCCGTGGCACTCCGCTGCTGGTACAAATCTTCTTGGTTTATTTTGCTCTGCCCGGTATTACCGGTAGCCGCGTTGACCCTTTCTTCGCAGCGATTTCTGCTTGCTCCATTAACTCTGGCGCATACATCGCAGAAATTTTCCGCGCTGGTATCCAATCCATTGATAACGGTCAAATGGAAGCTGGTCGCAGCTTGGGTATGACTTGGGCGCAAACCATGCGCTATATCATCATGCCCCAAGCCTTCAAACGCATTATTCCGCCTCTGGGTAACGAATTCATTGCCATGCTGAAGGACTCCTCCTTGGTTTCTGTCATCGGCTTTGAAGAATTAACCCGTCGTGGTCAATTGATTATTGCTCGTACTTACGCATCCTTTGAAATTTGGATGTGCGTTGCGTTGATTTATCTCGTAATGGTATTCTTGGTTGCAAGATTTGTTGCTGTGCTTGAAAGGAAGTTTGAAACAAAATGACAAAAGATATGATTCAAATTACAAACTTACATAAAAGCTTTGGCAACTTGCACGTTTTGCGCGGCGTAAATTTGACCATTGCAGAACAAGAAGTACTGGTTATCATCGGACCTTCCGGCTGTGGTAAGAGTACCCTGCTCCGTTGCATGAACTTTTTGGAAGAACCCACTGGTGGCACTGTTGCTATTGATGGTGTTGTTCTGA
Organism: Phascolarctobacterium sp.; assembly: GCA_017457085.1. Lineage (GTDB taxonomy): Bacteria > Bacillota > Negativicutes > Acidaminococcales > Acidaminococcaceae > JAHHUH01. Next base: position 4,445 of record JAFTID010000060.1, on the reverse strand, counting down.
AAAATGATGCTAGCATCAACGAAGTGCGTAAAGAAGTAGGTATGGTGTTCCAACGCTTTAACCTGTTCCCGCACATGACCGTTATGCAAAATTTGATGCTCGCTCCTATGAAGGTGCGTGGCGTTAACGCTAAAGAAGCAGAAGAAACTGCTAAAAAATATTTGGAAAAAGTAGGCATGGCAGATAAAGCTAATGCTTACCCTGAACAACTTTCCGGTGGTCAACAACAACGTGTTGCTATTGCACGCGCCCTGTGCATGAAACCGAAGGTTATGCTTTTTGACGAACCGACCTCCGCACTTGACCCGGAAATGATTAACGAAGTATTGGACGTTATGAAAACCTTGGCTCATGAAGGCATGACCATGGTTGTTGTAACCCACGAAATGGGCTTTGCCCGTGAAGTAGGTGACAGAGTAATCTTCCTTTCCGAAGGCAACATTCTGGAAGAAGGTACTCCGGACGAAATTTTCTTCCACGCAAAAGAAGAACGTACCCAAAGCTTCCTTTCCAAAATTCTCTAATATTGTTAAAATGTTACACTTCGTTGCCTAAACAAATAAAATTTTACGAATAGTGATAGATTTTGCAGGAATTATACTAAACGTGTAGAATTAGTAAAACAACAAAGGAAGTAACATTCCTTAATACCTTGAAGCATCAAGGAGGTAAGATCTATGAGTATTAATGTAAAAGGCAGAAACGTTGATGTAACTCCGGCAATGAAAGATTATGTTGAAAAGAAAATTGCCAAAATCACCAAACAATTTAAAGCAGTGGGTGATATTACCGCAGTGCTGAAAATTGAACATGGTTATCATATTGCAGAAATTACTGTTCCGGCTAGCGGTATCTTGCTGAGAGCGCAGGAATCTACCAAAGATATGTATTCCTCCATCGACTTGGTTGTTGAAAAAATTGAACGTCAAATTCATAAATATAAAACTCGTCTGATGAAGAGAAAATATGCTAACTTTGCAGAAGCTCCTGCTCCGGCACCTGCTAATGTGGAAGAAGATGGCGAATTTGAAATCATCAAGAGCAAAAAATTTACTTTACGTCCTATGAATGTAGAAGAAGCAATTTTGCAAATGAACCTGCTTAACCACGACTTCTTCGTATTCTACGATGCTGAACTTGATGGTGTGAACGTTGTTTATCGTCGTAAGGATGGCAAATATGGTTTACTCTCTCCTGAATTAAAATAGTGTTTAATTGAATAACTTAAAACTTCACAAAAAGCACAGAACTTTGTTCTGTGCTTTTTTGCTTTTCAAAAATATTTCTGCTATAATTTATAGTTAGGTGTAGTGTTTTTTCTTGCACCATATAATTCAAGGAGTGATAGTTTTGCTCGATAGCATTTTAAAGAAAATTTTTGGTGACCCTAACGAAAAAGAATTAAAACAAATTAGAGTTATTGTAGATAAGATTAATAGCTTGGAAAAATCTATGGAATCTTTGAGCTCTGCAAATCTCGCTGCTAAAACCAGTGAATTCAAAGTTCGTCTGCAAAAAGGCGAAACCTTGGACGATTTGCTGCCGGAAGCATTTGCAGTTGTACGCGAAGCTTCTCGCCGTGTAACTGGCATGCGCCACTTTGACGTGCAAATGATTGGCGGCGTTGTACTGCATCGCGGTAAAATTGCTGAAATGCGTACTGGCGAAGGTAAAACCTTGGTGGCAACCCTGCCCGTATATTTGAATGCATTAACTGGCAAAGGCGTACACGTTGTAACTGTTAACGATTACTTGGCTAAACGTGACAGCGAAGACATGGGCCGCATCTACAAATTCTTAGGCTTGTCCGTAGGTTTGATTGTTCACGATATGAATCCCCATGAACGTCGTGCTGCTTATATGGCAGACGTTACCTATGGTACTAACAATGAATTCGGCTTTGACTACCTGCGTGACAACATGGTAGTAAACGTTGACCAAATGGTTCAACGCGAACTGAACTACTGTATCGTCGACGAAGTTGACAGTATCTTGATTGACGAAGCGCGTACTCCGCTTATCATCTCCGGTCCTGGCGAAAAATCTACTGACCTTTACAGAATTCTTGCGCAAGTAGCAGGTTCCATGTCTGAAGGCGAAGATTACACCGTTGACGAAAAAACCAAACAAGTAGCTCCTACTGAAATTGGTATTGCTAAAGCAGAAAAAATGCTTGGCATTGACAATATGTATGATACCGAACATGGTATTGACTTCTCCCACCAATTGATGTGCGCTTTGAAAGCAAAAGCTTTGATGCATCGTGACCGCGATTACGTTGTTAAAGATGGTCAAGTTATCATCGTTGACGAATTCACTGGTCGCTTGATGTTTGGTCGTCGTTTCTCCGAAGGCTTGCATCAAGCAATCGAAGCGAAGGAAGGCGTAAAAGTAGAACGTGAAAGCCAAACCTTGGCAACCATCACCTTCCAAAACTACTTCCGTATGTACAACAAATTGGCTGGTATGACTGGTACTGCTAAGACCGAGGAACAAGAATTCCAAAAAATCTACGGCTTGAGCGTAGTAGTTGTTCCTACCAATAAACCCATGATTCGTACTGATGCTCCGGACGTAATCTACAAAACCAAGCTTGCTAAATATAAAGCCGCTGTTAACGAAATCGAAGCTTGTCATAAATCTGGCAGACCTGTTCTCGTAGGTACTACTTCCATCGCTCAATCCGAAGAACTTTCCGCAATGCTGAAACGTCGCGGTATTGCTCACAACGTATTGAACGCTAAGTATCACGAACAAGAAGCAGAAATTATTTCTCATGCAGGTCAATACGGTGCTGTTACCATTGCTACCAATATGGCAGGTCGTGGTACTGACATTGTGCTGGGTGAAGGCGTACCTGAACTTGGTGGTTTGCATATCATCGGTACTGAACGTCACGAAAGCCGTCGTATCGATAACCAATTGCGTGGCCGTTGCGCTCGTCAAGGCGACCCTGGTTCCTCTAAATTCTTCTTGTCCTTGGAAGACGATTTGATGCGTCTCTTTGGCAGTGATAATATTGCAGGCATTATGGATAAACTTGGCATGGAAGATGACGAACCCATCGAACATAGCCTTGTAACTAAATCCATTGAAAATGCGCAAAAGAAAGTTGAAGGCCGTAACTTTAACATTCGTAAATACGTTTTGGAATATGACGATGTTATGAACCAACAACGTGAAGTTATTTACGCTCAACGTAAGAAAATTCTTGCTAAAGCAGATTTGCGCGAAAACATCGTAGAAATGGTAGAAAAAGTTGTAGACCGTACCATGGCTATGTATGCTCCCCCTGAAGTTTATTCTGAAGACTGGGATTTGCCGGCACTTATCCGTTACGCAGAAGAATTCTTTGCTCCGTACGGCTTGCTTAAAGTTGAGGAACTTGGTAACCTGAGCCGTGAAGAACTTGATGAATACCTGCATAAGGTTGCTGACGAACACTACAAAGCTCGTGAAGCTGCCATCGGTTCTGACCTGATGCGCGAACTGGAAAACCTTGTAATGCTTAAAGTTGTAGACAACCACTGGATGGAACATCTTGATTCCATGGACTTGCTCCGCGAAGGTGTTGGTCTCCGTGCGTATGGTCAAAAAGACCCGCTGGTTGAATATAAATTTGAAGCTTATGACATGTTTGAAGCTATGATTGGTGCTATCCAAGATGACGTTGTTCGTTACATCTACCACGTAAATGTTGTAACTGAACAACAACCTGCTCAAGCTGATGGCATTGAAGAAGCAGAAATTGTAGAAGAAAAATAATTGGCAGTAAATTCTGCTATAAATAACTAAATTTGCTTAGGAAAGGTTGTTACGAACTTGCTGATTGAAGAATATAGACCTGAAATCAACAATTTACAGGCAAAATTAGAAGAAATGAGAGGTTCTCTTGATATTGTTATGAAAGAGGACCGCATTTCTGAATTAGAACATAGAATGGGCGATCCTACTTTTTGGGACGACCCGGAAAAAGCACAAAAGATTGCCCAAGACGTTAACTCTTTGAAAGAAGAAGTTGATGGCTTCCACAAATTGGCAAGCGATGTTGATGATTTGGAAGCTTTGTGGGAAATGGCGACTGAAGAAGGCGATGAAAGCCTTGTCCCTGAAATGGACGAGCTGTTGGCAAAATGCAAGGCAGATTTGGAACATTTGGAACTTGGTATGCTTTTAAGCGGCGAATACGATGGTAGCAATGCAATTTTGACCTTGCACGCTGGTGCTGGCGGTACCGAAGCTCAAGACTGGACTTCCATGCTCTACCGTATGTTTACCCGCTTTGCAGAACAAAATGGTTTTGCAGTAGAAGTGCTGGACTTCTTGCCCGGTGATGAAGCTGGCGTAAAAAGTGCTACCATTCAAATCAATGGGCACAATGCTTACGGCTTCATGAGATCTGAAAAGGGTGTACATCGTCTGGTACGTATTTCTCCATTTGATGC
>JAFTID010000059.1 GCA_017457085.1 Phascolarctobacterium sp. | reverse complement strand
CCAGCGTTCGTCCTGAGCCAGGATCAAACTCTCCAATAAAGTTTATTGAAGAACCGATTGGCTCTACTTATTTTTAAAGAAATTATTTTGACTTTTAGGTCGTACACTTCATAAGAAGTGCTTGACCCGCACATTCGCTTTTTTCTAGGTTATTGTTCAGTTTTCAAGGTTCTGTTGTGTCGCTTACGTCAACGACTTACATAGAATACCACTAACTTGATTATGTGTCAACACCTTTTTGTAAAGTTTTTTACAAAATTTTTACTGAACACAAGGCAGCGTTGGCAAAAAGAACATTGCCATTCATAGCTTTAAGCACCCTAAAATTTTTCAAAAAAAGTTCTAAAAATCATTAAAAAACCATATAAAAAGGACGTTTCCTTGCGGAAACGTCCTCATCTTTTTGTAAAAATTTTAAAAATTACATGCCACGGCTAGCAACGATATCAACGCCCAAACCGAGAATGTCTTTTACAACTACGTCGCCTGCAGCGATAGGAGCTTGTACTTTAACGCCACGCAGGTATGCAGCGCATTCCAAAACTTTTTCTTTCGGCAGAACGGTAGAAGATACTACGGGCAGCAAGGGGAGCAAGCCACCTTCTACTGCAACGGTAGTGGTCAACATTCTTTTAGGAGCAGTTACTTCGTCAGCAGCATATTTAGGACCGCGAGGGCAAGTGTTACCGGTAACGTTGGTAACTTTGCCATCTTCAATGGTTACAGTCATTTCGCAGCCCATGGGGCACATAATGCAGTTCATAACTCTAGTTTCAACAGCCATTTTATACCCTCCTTACATTACCAAACCAACGGTGATTTCTTCGCCAATCAGGTCAAATTTAGCAGCAGGAATTTCTACTGCAATCATTTCACTGGGTTTAGCAACAGGCAACGGTTTGCTCAAAAGTACATTGTCGCCGCTCTTGATTTCCAAACGTACTTTACGATGGGGAGCGCCAACACGCATGAACAATTTAACTTTTTCATCAGCAGTGTTTTCTACAGGCATGGAAAGTTTTTGCGGTACGCAAGTTCTTACGCCATTGATAGCACTAACTTTAACTTCGCGAACTTCGCCTTCCATTTTGCCCAAAGCTTTGAGTGCAGCATATTTACCAGCGATTTCTGCTTCGTCAGATACAAAGTCAACCAAGTCATGTACGTGAACTACGTTACCAGCAGCAAAGAAGCCGCCCAGGCTAGTTTCACGATGTTGGTCAACAACAGGACCTGCAGTAAGCGGAGCCATTTCCAAATTCAAACCATTGGACAATTCGTTTTCAGGAATCAAGCCAACGGAAAGGAGAACGGTATCGCATTCGATATCAAATTCGGTACCGGGAATGGGAGCCATTTTTTCGTCAACCTTAGCAACGGTAATACCGGTTACGCGGGTTTCACCATGGATTTTAACGATGGTGTGAGACAGATACAAAGGAATATCGTAGTCGTGGAGGCATTGTACGATGTTACGGGTCAAGCCGTTGGAGAAGGGGCAGATTTCCAGTACAGCTTGTACTTTGCAGCCTTCCAAGCTCATACGGCGAGCCATAACCAAACCGATGTCGCCGGAACCCAAAATTACAATTTTGTGACCGGGCAGATAGCCTTCCATATTAACCATACGTTGAGCAGCGCCTGCGGTGAACACGCCAGCAGGACGTTCACCGGCAGTACGGATAGCACCACGAGTACGTTCGCGGCAACCCATGGTCAGAATGATGGTTTTGCCTTGCAATTCCATCAAGCCTTTTTCAGGGCTAACTGCGATAACGGTTTTATCAGCTTTAACATCAAGAACCATGGTATCAACCAAGGTTTCGATTTCCGGTTTATCTTTAATCATTTCAATGCAACGATATGCATAGCCAGGACCAGTCAACTCTTCTTTGAAGTGATGCAAGCCAAAGCCATTGTGAATGCATTGTTGCAGAATGCCGCCCAATTCGCGGTCACGTTCAATAACGATGATTTTTTTAGCGCCATTTTCCCATGCGCTATAAGCAGCAGAAAGACCAGCAGGGCCGCCGCCAATAATAATTACATCATATAATTGGTTCATAATTATTCCTCCCCGCCATCAGCTGCATATTTTTCGTAGAACATATTGGAATCAGCACGTTCTTTCAAAACTTCGGTAATGGGGATGTTCAGTTCGCGTGCCAAAATTTGGGTTACACGCGGACCGCAGAAACCAGCTTGGCAACGACCCATACCTGCACGAGTACGACGTTTTACGCCGTCAACAGTACGTGCGCCAACAGGAGAGTTAATAGCTGCTACGATTTCACCTTCGGTGATGGTTTCGCAACGGCAAATTACGCGGCCATAAAGATTATTTTCTTCGATAGCCTTAGCTTGTTCGGTTCTGGTCATGCGCAAGAAAGTTTTGGTTTTGGGCAATTCAGCTTTGAAATCAGCTTTCTTAGCAGCGCCGCTAACACGAGCGATTTCAGCAGCAATCAGTTCGCCAACTGCGGGAGCAGCGGTCAAACCGGGGGATTGCATACCAGCAGCGTTGAAGAAGCCTTCAACATCGGAAGGACCAAGGATGAAATCGCCGGTGCTGGAAACTGCACGCAAGCCTGCAAATTGGGTAATAGCTTGACCCATGGGCAGGTTGGGAATCAGTTTACGAGCAGAATTCATGATTTCGTTCATGCCTTCGTTAGTAACTGCGTGGTCTTCTTTATCTTCCACTTCATTAGCGTTGGGGCCGATGAAGGTATTACCATGGGTAGTGGTGCAAACCAAAATACCTTTGGATTTTTTGGTCGGGCAGGGGAATACTACGCCATAAACCAAGCTGTTGCAAGCGGTTTTGTCGAACAAAATGTATTCGCCTTTACGAGCAGTAATGGTGAAGCTGTCGTCGCCAGCCAGTTTAGCAATTTCGTCAGCGTAAACGCCAGCAGCGTTAACTACGTATTTAGTTTTGATAACGCCTTTGTTAGTTTCTACACCGGCAATGCGACCATCTTCTTTAATGAAGCCCAAAACTTTGGTATCGCACATAACTTCTGCACCGTTTTGCACAGCACATTCAGCAAAAGCAACAGTAGCACCAAAGGGCCAGCATACGCCTGCGGACGGAGCCCAAAGAGCACCTTTCGCATTTTGCAGGTTAGGTTCTTGTTCAACTACTTCTTCAGCAGTCAAAATTTGCAAGCCTTCAACACCGTTAGCATTACCGCGTTGCATCAGTTCTTGCAAAGTTGCCATCTCTTCGTCAGTAGTAGCAACAACCAAGGAACCAGTCCATTTAATATCTAAATCCAGTTCTTTTTCCAATTCATGATACAATCTGTTACCACGTACATTGGTAATAGCTTTCAAGCTGCCGGTGGGAGCGTCAAAGCCAGCGTGCAAAATAGCACTGTTTGCTTTAGTAGTACCCAAAGAAACGTCAGGTTCTTTTTCTACTAAAACACATTGTAAATCATACTTGGAAAGTTCACGTAAAATAGCAGTACCGACAATACCGCCGCCGATAACGACAACGTCAGTAGATTTTACAAATTCCATTCCTTCACTTCCTCACTGAATTTTAAAAATAATTATGCACTTTCATTCTAACACAAAACAATTAAAAAAAGAACTATTTTATGTTAACATATAAGCAAGAATAAAACTTTTATCCACAAAATTACTAACAATCTGTTGATAAAGGAGGATTTACCATGCGTAAAATTTTAGTCTTAACAATTCTCTTATGCAGTTTAATCTTCTCAGCCTACGCCAAAGAAAAAGAAAGTAAAGATTTACCCTTGGTTACTCCTGCGGAAACAATCTCTCTAACAGAAATGAACCAGCGCTTAAATAAGGGAGAGGGAACTGATTTATACCTTAAGCTTGCCGATGACAAGGTAGCCGTTTACCAAAACGCAGGCAAGGACCGTTCCCTGCGCAAGCAAATTGTCCTGACTGCTCCCAACAGTGATATGCTGCGCCTATACACCAATGATAAAAACACCTTTAGGCAAATGTCCAAAATGCTGCGCGACTACGAAGAAGGCAATAAGAATTTTAACGGCTACTACGTAATCACAGATATTGACCCCCAAAAAGAAATAAGCGATAGCATTACTATCTATCGCTTTTGGTTTATGAAATTGGAAAAAGAAAAGCACAGCCGCCACACACCTATCGGAATAGGCATCGGCATAGGTGGGGGACACCACCATGGTCCATGGATAGGAATAGGGTTGTAAAAAGTGGAGTGGATTATTTCCAATCCATCACCAATTCTCTTTTCTTTTCAACGCAATCACCCAAATATAGGTTAATCAGCACTTGGTAAGGAATACCGGTTCTGCTTGCCTTTTCTTTAAAATAATCAATAACACAACAATCTAAATTAATAGTAACTTGCTTTTTTTCTCTTTTTACATAAGGGTTCTTTTTTGCATTAGAAAAATCATATTCTACTTTCATAAATATCACCCTTTCTCACAGCATTGCTCTATACTGCATACTTTCACGTTCAGTAGCTTTTCTTGCAGAAATAATACGGATAATAGTTTCGTTAGCACGATAACAATGACACACAACAAGCAACCTTGCTTTAGAGCTAAATCCCATAATAATGAATCTTTCTTCTTGTTCAGAGTGTTCAGGATCATCAATTATTAATGCTTCAACATCCTCAAACACACTCTTTGCTTCTTCAAAAGATACCTTATGTTTTCGCTTGTTAATGCTATTCTTGTTTTCATCCCATTCAAAACGCAGCTCGTCTATAATTATATTATAATTATAGACTGTTATGCTGTCAAACTTTCTCTCCATTCAAACGACTCCTTTTAATTTTTATTGGGTGATAGTAAAACTCACCTTACTTTAAATTCAAGAAAGTTGTTTTGCTTCCCTCATTTATTTTGCGAATTTGTGAAATCCACGTGAATTTTGAAAAGATACTACAACGCACAAAGGTCCTCGTTCGTCTGAACGAGGGATTTTATTTTGGTTTTCACAGCGAATTCACAAAATCGCAAAAAATATTGTTTCAATCACAAATTTTGTGGGATTTGGTGTTTCTAACATATTTCTTTCTGCTAATATCAAATAATTTCAAGAAAAAGTACTCGTCATCAGGATAACCATATCCCTGCCTTCGAAGAGTCTTAATTTTG
>JAFTID010000058.1 GCA_017457085.1 Phascolarctobacterium sp. | reverse complement strand
TTGAGCTTAAGGAGTACTACATAAATCTAAACAACAAAACAACTATAGAAAATGCTTCTGACAAAATAGACGAAGCCATTGATATATTCTCCAATTGCGGCATAGAGGAATATTCTGAATTCCACGGACTGCTCGTAAATTGGCGTGACGAGATAATCAACTCCTTTACAGTTATTGACGAAACAAGAATTAATAACAGTTACATGGAATCCAAGAACAGAATCGTAGCCAAATTGATTTATAATGCCAATGGCTTCAGGAACTTCAAAAGAACACGCAACCGCATCCTTTACTGCCTAAATTGGAACGATTCGTTCAAGCTATAATAAACGAAAAGGTCAGGAGAACCGCCAGCAAACGCTGACTTTCTCCTGACCCCAAAATTTGACAAAGCACCAACCCCAGAAACGGTATAGCTATGACCCCAAGTTTTGACAAAGCAAAACCCCAAAAGTGGTATAGCTACAACCCCAAAATCGTCAGAGCGGCAACCCCAACTTTTGACAGACACCCAAAATTTTTGTTGCAAATATCAAAAAAGCCTTCTACCACAAAGGATAGAAGGCTAATTTTTATTTTATGCTACCAAAATATGTTCTATAAATTTGTTTATACTTGGAAGTTTGAAGATTATTTTCCAGTTCTTTATTAAGTTTTTCCAGCAGCACAGTATTTTCTTTGTTTACCGCAATTGCAATCTTGTCTTCAACAAGCACATTGTCCCCTGCTAAACGCACGCTGTCACTAAAACCATGTGCTAGCAAGAACGCAACGGCAAGTTTAGAAGCTACCATACAATCAGCTTTGTCTTCTACCACAGCCTTGATAGCTTCCTCTGTACTGCCAACCACAACAATATCGCTAGCGTGTGTATGTCCCATTACCCAATCGAAGGCAATGCTACCACTTTCTACAGCAACACGTCTACCTTCCAAGGTATCTTTTGTGTTGGGAAGCTTAGTACCAACTGGAAGTACAATAGTCAAACCGTCAGTAATATAAGGCTTTGTAAATGCAGCTTTCGCTTCACGTTCAGGAGTAATAGCCAAACCAGAAATTACTGCATCATATTCTTTAGCTTCCAAACCATCTAAAAGCTTTGTAAAATTAACATTTACAAATTCAACTTTATCGTAGCCCATATTTTTTCCCAGCTCGCGCATTAAATCAATGTCATAGCCTGTGTGGATACCACTATTAGGTTGAAAATATTCAAAGGGTGGAAAGTTGGCAGTTGTCGCCACACGTAAAACTTTCTTTTCCACGGTAGTTTGATTTCCACACCCTACCATTGCCAATCCCATAAGCAAGCAACAAATTAGTATCAAAAATTTCTTCATCATCATTCCTCCATTGCTTGAATGTAAAATCTATATCATTAATATTTTGAATTAATAATATCAACATTTAATGTGGCAAAAGATTTGTTCCCACTATAGAAATGTATCTTCCCATTGGCAACATTATGTTTATAAATATCTTCCCTCGGAACGGCAATCTCCAAATTCAAAGGGACAAAGTCTCCCCATTGACCTTTTTCCAAAATGTCAGAGGAATTTAGCTTTTTCCAAACACCTTTCTTGCTACCTTGGGAAGCAAAATTTTCGATACCTTCTATTTCACAACGCAAGTCCTGCACATTGGCAGGAACCTTGCAACGCAGGTACAAAGTCATAATATTAGGCTCTACCAAATATTTGACAATGCCCATCTTGCCAACGTCCATGGTATAAGCGTACTCACCGCCCTGCTTCATGGTAAATTTATGAAAGGTTCTATCGCCATTAATCTGCCCCTTGAAAACTCCCATGCTAAAAACCACGAGCATAGCCAGCCCAGCAATCAGTAAACTTTTTACATTAAATTTATTCATAGCTAACACGTCCTTTACGTGCCAATTTTTTATATAAAAATCTTGTTCCTAAAAGCAGCAACGCTAAAATTCCCGGAGTGCAGCTATACTGACAGCTACCGCACACACCATTACATCCGCCGCCAGCACTGGAAATAGAAGAAACAGGAATACCCATTGCCACAAGGAAGCTAATGATTTTATTTTTCATAAGTAATTACCTCTTGTACTTAATAGCCTTAACAGGACAAGCATTAATACATTCGCCACACAAAATACAATTATGAACATTGTGCGCTGCCTTCTTGTCACGAATATACATTGCCCCCATGGGACAAGCCTTCACACATTTTTGGCAACCAATGCATTTACAGCGTTGCACTTTAAGTTTATAAGACCAAGGAGTTTTGCAACCAAGATAGTAAACAAAGCTTTGAAGCGCACCAACAGGACAAAGAAAATTACAAAAGCCTCTGCCACCTTTGGTAAACAAGCCAAAGAAGATTACCCACACAATTGCAGTTAAAATTAAACTAGAAGTCAAAGAAATAAAATATCCGAAGATAAAATAATTGACAAACAGGTCAAACAAAAAGAAGTTACAGTAGACACAAGCAATGACAGTATTAAAAAAAGGAATAATAACAAAACCAGCAAGCATACCATAACGGATAGGCGTAATATCTACATGCTTTGCCCAATCAATTTGGAATTTTTCTGGAACAAGTTTGCTCAAATATTCAGTGGAAGCTCCGGCAGGGCACAGCTTGCCACAATAAACTGGTCCAAAAATAAAGCTTACAGCCAATAAAATAAGGAAGCAAACTATAAACAGGGATGCCTGATTAAACAGTTTGCCGTCAAGTAAATGTTCAGTTTGAATTCTAAAGCATAAGCTGTGAATGGTGAGGGGTAGCCACTTACCCGTCATAGCGTAGCAAATAGTTTTTTGAAACAGCGCAAAGGGAGCGTAGAAAAGCACGAAGCCTAAAACATAACCCAATATACGCTTCATTTGGAAAGACATAATAGTCACCTTCAAGTTAAATATATTGCACTCCCAAAAATTTTATAAAATACCAACTTGGGAACGTCGCTTTAAAAGAAGAATCAGAATTGGAGTTGGTTGATGATGTATGTGTTTTATTCTTGGAATATTCTCAATGAAAAAATAGACAGTATTTTATTTTTTTTAATTCTTCCAGTAAAACTACGAGCCACAAGAAAGGTATTTTATAAAAATTACTTAGGAGTGAGAGTGAGTTGTGAAAAGATGTGTAAGACAATCAGTACAGGGCTTGCGCCCCATACTGTTGTTACCAAAAATTAAAATTTATTCCAACTTATCATTGAAATAAGCAATCTTATGCAGTTTGATTATTCCATCTACTACATAATGAGAACCACAACCTCTATATTTTTCATCTAGCAAATAAACATTATTAGTTCTAACTGCTTTTAGATTTTTGTATGGTTCATTATTAATAAAGTCATCCTTAAATTTGTGAGGGTTATTATTCTTATGATGACTCCAAGTTGGCAAAAGTACAATGTCAGGATTTACTTTTATAACTTGTTCAGCCGAAAGTCGTTCCCCCATTTTTAATCCCATTTCTGCAGCGCCATTAATTACCCCTGCATGAACACAGATATCGTGGAACAATCCATTGACATTGCCGTATGCACCAGCAAACGTAAATCCTAGGACTACCTTTGGTGAAAGCTTATTGTTATCAATAAACTGCTTCGCCTCGTATAATCTTTGATTCATTTCTTGCAAAATTATTTTTCCTTTTTGCTCCTCACCTACCACAATAGATATTTCTTTTATTTTTTCCTTAATACTTTGGATATTATTTGATGCTCTTACGACAAATACATTTACTCCCAAATCTCTTAGACTATCAACCATTTCCCTTGGACCACCCGCAGGAAATAATACTAAATCTGGTTGCAACCCTAGAATAATCTCACAATTAGTACGCAATGGTAACCTTGTTAGAAATTTACTAGCCCTTTCTACAACAAATGACATATTGGGATCAGTAGAATTAGTGCAGATAGCAACGATTCTACTATCATCGACTAGATTTAACAAAATCTCATCACAAGAAGTATTCAAAGATATTATCCTATCAGGTTTATCTTTAATCTTATGCTCGTATCCAGTAGCATCAACAACTATATTTGCACTAGACTCAAAAGCTTGCGCTTTCATAAAGCTACCAAAGCAGATTGTTAAGACAGCACTAGAGTAAATAATGAATTTAAAAATATTTTTCATAGGCTTTTGTTAATATATTCCAAAGTTTTAATTTGACTAAAAATATTTCTTACAAAATTAGACCAACCTCTTACGCCAACATAACAATCATTTTCACACTTAATTTTTTCCGTTGGCATAGAAAAATTTAAATATAAAGTTCTTGTAAAATCCTTAAACCTCATTCTTTCTTTTTCCGTGCCTAAAAGCAACTGATAACCTTTTCCATCCAATCCTTTTATTTCCGTTAATTGTTTTAATGGTAAGGATTCGTTTGATGATGTATGTTCAATAACATCTTTTTTATTACAGTAACACGCATTACAATTTAACAGGTCTACCCCTGAATTATTCATTGCTTTAAAAATGGATATTGTCAATGATTCTGGCAAAGATGATGCCATTTGCAATAGATTGAAATTAGAAAAGAAATTACGCATTGAATATGCTTCATCAATTATACCTCTTTCTAATTGCTTTATCTCATTTTCAATTTCTTTTAGGTTTGGTATAACCCCTAATTCTGAACTAATATCATTTAACCATTTAATACTATCTTTAAAGCCAAATGGTATGGTTGCAATAATGTACCTTTGTCCTAAACTTTCATATAAATAATTAGCAACATTCAGGCTTAACTCAGGAACAAGTACCACATTTAATTCTGCTTCCACAAGTTTTTCTAATTCAGCAAAATCTGTATTATCTGCACCTAGAGCAACATTAACCTCAATACCAGCTAATCTTAATAATCTTTTTAATTCTTCTAAATTACCTTTCCAATTGGGGTAACTAGTACATACACCTAAAAGATTTACTTTCAAAGATTTTTGTTCTGTAACTTTGGAATTTATATTTTTCAATAACGCTATCATTGCCAGCTGATATCCAGATTCAAACGTTCCAGTAAATCCTCCAGCATCCAATGTTATCACATTATTACAGTCAGTTTCACTTGCACATACACCTTTAATATCGTCACCAATCAAACTCATCGAACAACTGGTAATAACATTTAAAAGTGTTGGTGTACCTTCCATATCTATTGCTTCTTTAATGGTTTCTCGTAACGATTTTTCTATGCCATACAAAATATCATTCTCTCTTGCTTCAGTACAAAAAACCTTTCTCTCATAATCTTTATTTATACAAGTAAGTTCACGTTCTGCTGTTAAGGCACACCATCTTGGACTATTGAATATTACCAAACTATTTTTGATGCTCAACAATGCAGTTGCAGCACCAATCATCTGACAATAGCCGGTACAAGGTTTAAATTTTTCTAAATCATTCATGTCCAAGACTCCTATTATTGGTAGTTATAATACTTAACTTTTCTAAAAATACTTTTATGCCACCGATACCAATTCTTTTTCGTCTGAAACAAAATTGTCTTTTGAATTTCTCATTAAAAATGGAAGTTATAAAAATATCATCATCTTCTGTATAATCCCATTCATTTTCTTGTGAAATTTGTAATCCACAATCAGATTTCTCAAGATAATTTTTATACTCATTAAGCTCAGAATCAGTAAGGTCATTAAGCAAAACAAGTCCATTTATATGGAAACCAACACTCTTTAATATAAAAATCAATTCATCTATTTGTATAAATCTCAGAGGATGCCCAAGTGCTATCGTACACCTTTCTCCCTGAAAAATTGATTTGTATTTTTCTAAATTACTGTTAAGCAAGTTTTGTTCATTTATAATTGCAGATTCAGCAACATCTTCTTTGCCAAGTAATACACCCATAGTATTTATATATTCATAAGTTTCTTTAATCGATAAGGGAATACGATTATTAATTGTGGGTATTGATAATTCCTTGGACAACATATTACTGAATTTGTTATATTCTTTGAGTTTTTCTACAGTTGGAGCATATGTTCCAATCAATGAAGCTTTACTTATGTTGGTTAACTCTTCTACTGACAACCCACTCGGAGGTAATAATAAATTTGTGTATCCAAAATATCCGTATATTCTTTTTAATTCTAAAAGCTCCCATTGCAATAATTGCAATCTGTTCAAACCTAATACCACGACAGACTGCTCATCTTTTATTGGTTGTTTATTCTTTATGAATTTTTTATAAAGATAAGATGTAGTTAAAAGAGAACCATCCTTTGTTTGGTCACTCATAAAACCAGAACCAGGAATAAATATAATAGGTAAATTATATTTAATTTCTGCTTTGTCGCATACTGATTGTACATCATCACCAATTACAGCAGCAGCACATCCAGAAGCTACAATTATGCATTTAGGATTCTTATACTGAACTACATTTGCAATACAGTTCTCTAATAATTTTTCTCCACCAAAAATAGCTTCTTTATCAGTCATTCCTGTAATAAATAAATTATCCTCAACATCTGGAACCTGACCATTATAGTTTAGTAACATTCTTCTTTTGCTATTCAACCAAGCATTATAAATAATATGAGAACATGACTTTGGAGCATGTACAATAACAACTATATCTGGATTAAATGCCACTGATGTATAAATTTCACTTAAATTACAGTGTATAACTTTTTTCCGTTTAGTCTTTTTTATCATCAGTTGCTCTCCTCAAAATATTGTGGATATGCATTCTTGGAAATCTCAAGAATTGCATCACCAACATAATGTGATGTAGTTGAACGGTATCTATCCTTTATAATCATTATATTGTTATTCTTAATTGCCTTTACATTAGTTAATGCAGGGTCATTAAGAACTTCTTGGATAAATAAATCTAAGTTTCCATATTTTCCAGTATCATAACTTGGGAAAATAAATATGTCTGGATTATATTCAATAATTTTTTCTTTACTTAAATGCTCACCTCTTACAAGACCAGCCATAGCTGCACCATTTTTTACTAAAGCCTTATTGCAAATATCGTTAAACACGCCTTTAGCACTTCCAAAAACACCTTGTTGAGAATAAGCCATTATAATTTTTTTATCATTGTCGGTTAAAGAAGAAAGCTTCTCCTGTGATTTTAAAATCTTACTCCACATCTCACCAACAAGTTTTTTACCTTTCTCTTCTTCACCTACTGCCTGAGAAATTTTTAGGATTCTTTTACCTATCATTTCAACAGTAACAGGAACATTACTTACGAATACCTTCAAACCAACATCTTTCAAAGAATTAATAATGGTAGCATCCATATTATCCTGCATTAAAACAAGGTCAGGGTTGAGGGAAAGAATTCCCTCAACGCCAATTCTTCCTTGTATTTTTTTATTTACGAGTAATGCTTTTTGAGAAATAAGCGACAAGTTCTCATCCGTTGCCATCTCTGAAATAGCTACTATTCTATCAGGGCTCACTAAGTCTACAAGTACTTCTTCAAGGCTAAGAGTAGAAGCATATATTTTAGTAGGTTTCTTATCAAACTGTAATACATTACCTAAATCATCTGTAACGCTATAAGTTCTTGCAGTAGTATGCTTAGCATTATCTCTATCAAAACCACAGCCTGTTAAAAACGTTATTAAAATAATTATCAAAAATAAGCAACGCAAAATTTATCACCTATTAGAATTTATATTTGTAACCAAGGACGAAGTTAGTTCCTAAGGTTTTATAACGAGAACTTGTATGGGAAGTAATATCTGTACGATCAAGCAAGTTATCTACATTCAAAAAGATTTCGTGATCTTTAGTTGGGCTATAGGTAGCATGCAATGTAGTCAATAAATATGGTCTAAGTTCTGTTTCTACTGCCAAGCCTTTAGTTACACGATCATAGAGATAGCTTGCATTCAAAGCAACATTAAATTTATCTTTTTGATATTTTAAGCTACCATTTGCTTGCAAACGTCCGTAGTTTCTTTTCCATTCATAGTTTGATTTATAATCTCTGTATTGCGGATCACTATAAGAAATCCCCCAACTTGCGCTAAAACCATCTTTACCAACAACTTCACTGGAAAGTTCAATGCCTATATTTTTATTATCTTCATTGATAGCCATTTCAGTTTTACTATCTTCGGTAATAAAATCTTTTACATCGCTTTTAAAGATGGCTAACTTCCAAGCATGGTCACCAGAAATATGTTTTACACCAGCTTCATAGTGCATCCCAACTTCAGGTTTAATTTCTGGATTGGGATGATGATCACCAGCACCATACATATCATTCATAGTCGGCAAAGTAAAAGATTTAGATACACTTGCATAGTAACTTAAATCATCTCTAACTTTGTGTAAATATTGAATTTGCGGAGTAAATTCACTGTAATTTGTTCCGTCAGGTGAACTTCCTGTCCAAGTTTCACGAGCACCTATAATCACAGTATTTCTATCATCAAACTTATGGTCAAGTTGCGCAAATACAGAATAAATATTTCTATCATAATCATATTTTATGGGAGCTTTTGTGCTATACCCAGGATCGTAAGTATCGCTAAAATCATAACTTTCGTTATCCATCTTAACACCAACGATCAATGTATCTTTTTCGAACTCAAAAGTTTTAGATACATCAATACCTTTTCTCATATCTTCATATTCATATAAACGAGCATTTTCAAATTTTTTACCACTAGACCAATAATGATAGGGATATTCAATGTGTCCTTGATTAAGATACGCGGTTGCATTCCAACCATTTTCATTATAGTTCAATGTTACTCTATTGCGATCATTATCATATAAACGTTCGTCAGAAGGAGTACCATTACTATTATTGTATCTTCTTTCGTAATCATGATTACTATAATCATAGGTCATTTTTAAATTGTCATTAAATCGATAGTTTGCGCTGAAAACAGTTTTTTCACCACCGAGGAAATCAAAGTACTTTCCAGTAGATGCTGCCGGATAAGAAACCGCATCTACCGCGCCTTTCTTTTCCCAACTTGCACCAATACCCAATTTGCCAAGTTGTAAAGAAGTTTGGTGTTTTTGATATCCATAGTTACCAGCGGATACAGTAACAGAGTTAGTTTTCTTATTCTTCAGAATAATATTGATTACACCACCAGTTGTATCGCTACCGTAAAGTACAGCACCGCCACCGCGTACCATTTCAATGCGTTCTACATCATCAATATTAATGTTATCAAGATTGTAATAACCAGTTCTAAAGTTCAAAGGAACGCCATCAACCATTACAAGGGTACCACGGCGTTTACCACGAATCATAATTTCACTATTACCTTCACCAATGGTTTCAGATTTAAAGGTTATACCAGTAGCAAATCTCAAAGCATTTTCTACAGTAGATGCACCAGTATCTACCAATTGTTCATGGGTAAACACACTTGTTGTAGCAGGAACATCCAAATCTCTTTTTTCAGTTCTGGTTGCAGTAACAATCATCGGATCAAGAGTGAACTCTTGCAAATCGTCAGCCGCAAATACACCCTGTGCCCCCCCGATACACAAACCTGTAATAAGTGTTGTCATCAGTAGACTTTTACTAATTTTCTTTTTCATGTACTTCATCTCCTAAAAATTTATCAACATCTCCTGCAAGAACATCACTGCCCTATCTTTCAAGGTCGCAGTAAATTTGTGAGAGTGAAAATTTCAGGTTCTCTTATCAGGAAATATTCCTATATTGAATTATCTCTATGATAAGGTATATACTAGTTGTACTGTCAAGCACTTATTTTATAAAGTTCCAATGTTTCACGTGAAACAATTCCAAAAATAAAAGAGCAGACCTCAAAATAGAAGTCAGCAGTAAATTTTAAAATATTTAAATTCGTTTGTAAAATTGATGATGCTCTCCATCGTATTGAAAATACACGAATCCATATTTTTTATAAACTGCATGTATTTTCTCCTCGTCACTACATTCTACTAAAACACATCTACACGGAATTAGGTAATTTACATTATAAATGATTTCAAAAGCGTAATCCAATATTTCTGCAGAGCTAATTTCTGCACAACATTCATCATTATAAAACTTACCCAACTGTCCAATCAAAATAAAATGTAAGTATTCTACATTTTTTATTCCACCAACAGCTCTAACCTTAGAATTAGAAGCATTACCCACAGATAAGTCAAGTACTTTATTGGAAAGAGTAAAATAAGCTATTACTTTTATTTTACCATTATCAAATGCTTCTTCATCTAAAATTAAGTATACAGAACACCAACCTCTCCTCATGAATTCAACTGCTTTTTCGTGCAAGAACGTTTCGATATCTTTATCTTTATTACATTCAAAATAATTAAGAGCATCTACTAGACGATTGGTACTGCCTACATTAGATGCTCTTTCTAACAACTCACTTAACGAAATACAAATGTGCTTAATTTTTTTCTGCTCCTAGCCAAAGAAGGTGATTCTGGAATTGCCTTGCTTTCTTTAGGAGTGTTAATATCTTTTTTCATACGTTCAAAAGCTTCTACATCTTTTACTACAAATTTCTTTAAAATGGAAGAAGTAGCCACATTCACACCTCCTATTGAAACTAAGATATCAATGTTCTTGTAATATAATTTTAGCAAACATTTTTTCGTTAGTCAAATTTTACTGTAAAATATCTAAAATTTTCTACAAAATCTCCTTCACGCCGGAAATTAGCATCATCACCGCACCAACGCATACGATGATGAGTGCCAGCTTGCGGAACAGGGCTTGGTCTAATTTTTCAAAGAATTTTTCGCCAAGAACAATACCTGCAATCATGGCAGGAATCATTGGCAAAATAATATTCCAATCGGTAATGTTCTTCATATTCCCCATCAGGAAGTTTACGATTAACATTCCCACAAAGGAGATACCAAAAATCCAAATCATATTGGCACGCATCTTGTCTTTTTCCGTGCCTTCATTCAAAAAGTAAATTACTAGTGGCGGCCCTGCAACACTAGTGGAAGCACCAAAGAAGCCACTGAAAAAGCCAGCAGTTAAACGACCAACGGTCTTGCTTTTAATTTCAAGGTGGTACTTCTTGCCCATAAGGTAGGTAGCCACAAGCAGCACGCACCCAAGAAAAATTTTTAAATGCGCCAAAGAAATAATCTTGAGCATATAACTGCCCGGCAACATTCCCATTGCACTACCAAGCACAGTGGTCAGCACCACGTCCCAAGAGAAAATTTTACGGGTGTTGTACATTGTGATGATGCGCAGCAGCACAGTGATAATCAATCCGCAAATGATGGCAACCTTAACGGAAATAACTAAGGACATCAAGGGAATAGCAATGAGTCCAAAGCCAAAGCCTGTTACCGTTGCAAAAAAGGATGCCAAAAATATTGCCAATGCCGGAATACATAAAGTTAAAATTTCCATCATAACCTCTACAAAACATAAGACACCTAATACCCTCAAGCATTAGGTGTCTGTTTTATTTTTGCTCAGGGCTTTCAGTTAAATAAGTCCAGCCGTCGTCTTGACGGATTTTGCCTTGTTTCATCAAATGACCAAGGGCGCGTTTAAAGGCAGCCTTGCTGATGCCAAATTTTTGCTTGATGATTTCCAAGGGAGTGCTATCGCAGTAAGGCATCTTGCCACCACGTTTTACAAGGAAGTTGTAAATTTCTTCTGCATCTGCCACGAGAGCATTTTCTTTTTGCAAACGCATGGAGCAGTTCAATCTACCATCTTCGCGGATAAAAGTAATGCGGCAGGTAATTTCTTGACCAAAGTCTAAGCGACCACCGGGCACTTCACTACGGTGCAGGAAGGCAATAAATCTTTGAGTGGTAAAGATAAAGAAGCCATCCGGCAAAATATTATATACAGTACCGGTTACGTTGTCGCCAACTTTTACACCTTCTGCAGGCTTAGAAGCTTTTTGCATGTCTTCTTCCACGCGCATGGTAACTGCAGGGCGACCACTTTTATCGCGGTACAACTTTACCCATACCAATTGATTGGGACTAACGTGACCACGCATTTGGCTGTAGGGCAGGAACACGCCACGTTCCGCACCAATGTCTACGAAGCCGCCATCACGGGTTACGCTTAAAACTTTTACGTAGCCCAGCTGACCTTCGCGCATTTTGGGAAGCTTCATACTGGCAGTCAAGCGTTTGTTGGGGTCAAGGTAAAGATAAACCTTAACCTTGTCGCCTTCTTTTAACTCTTCAGTTTGTTGCAGCTTGTGCAATAAAATATCGTCACTGGTGTTACCGGTACCTGCATCAAGGAACGCACCCATTTCGCCAACACGTGCCACCTTTAAGGTTACCACATCACCGGGCTTATATTTTAAAGCAGATTGTTGCTTGTTTTTTTCAATCATTCTTCATTCTCCACAAAAGCTTCAGAGGGAGCATCTGCCCACAATTGTTCCAGGTTGTAGAAGTCGCGGTCTTCTTCTAAAAAGATGTGCGCTACAACGTCACCATAATCCATCAAAATCCAACGTGCATCAGAATAACCTTCTTTATGTAAGAAGAAAATTTCTTCTTCAGCCAATTTGTCTTCAATATTATCAGCGATTGCTTTAACAAGCATGCTGTTGGATGCACTGCAAATTACAAAATAATCGGTTACAGGGGACAAGCCTTCCATATTCAAAAGTAAAATGTCGTTAGCTTTTTTATCGCTAGCGAAGGTTGCAATTTTCATTGCCAATTCTTTAGTAGTCATTAATACTTAACCTCCTCTTGAGTTTTCTTCATCCCTCTATAGGGAATCTCCAATTCATCTAATGCTTTCTTTACAGATTCTCTATCTGTTGCCCAGTAGCTTACACCGGACTCATCATCAAACTGACCGTATAACATACAGGTTTTAATTTTTTCATCACCAAAGATTTTAAAGCTGTTAGCTGCTTTAATCATGGTTACGGTGTTCAAATCTGTATCAATATATTTTTCGATGGTATCCATAATGGCACCAATATTGGTGATGTTTTCAAAGGAGAACATTTGCTCTGCAGCAGCACGTAAGAATTTTTGCTGACGTTGCACGCGACCAATGTCGCCCAGTTCATCACTACGGAACCGCACATACTTACCTGCAGTTTCGCCATCCATATGTTGATAACCTTGTTTAATATCAATGACCAAATCAGCATAGGGGTCATGATACTTCATATCTTTTTCAACATACAGCTTTATGCCGCCAATCAAATCCACAACTTCAATGAAACCACGCCAATTTGCCAGAGCGTAATAATGTATGGGAGTTTGCAACAAGCTTTGTACGGTTTGCTTAGTCATAACTGCACCACCGTAAGCAAAGGCTGCGTTAATTTTGCTGGGATCACGGTGGCCAGGCAAAACAACTTTTGTATCACGAGGAATAGAAAGAATGGAAACCTTTTCTTTTTCAGGGTCCACGCTCAAAACTAAAATAGCATCTGTGCGTTTAGGTTCGTCAGCCTCAGCATCGCTGTCACCATCATCTACCCCTAAAAGTAAAATGTTAATACGTTCGCCTAATTCCTCTTCAACTACAATGTCGCCTGCAGTTTTCTCTCCAGTAGGCTCCATTTCCACAACAACCTTAGTAGGCGGTTTGATTATATTTTTATAAACCCACACGCTTCCCCAGAACAAGCTGGCAAGCAATGCAGATAAAGCAACAACTATAATTAATAGCCTACCCCAACGTAATCTACGTTTCGGGGATGGCTCTTGCTGATAATCGTTTTCTTCCATTCAGTTAGCCTTCCTTTGAATTAGTTTTTCTTTTTAATTTAGTCGCTAATTGATTGTACCCATAAATACAGTTGGGGTGAATCAGCAAATCATATTCTAAAAGATAACGGATGGTATTGCCGTAAGCCTTCATCATTGCTCGCTCCATATCTTCTTTGGCAAGCTTACGCAAATCGTCGATGCCAGGAAAATCACGAGTAGGCTCCAGCAAATCTGCCAAGTACACCGCCATAGCCAAGGGTGACATGTGGGGTGCGCCTGTTGTGTGATATAAGATACCATCTAAAATCTCTTGGTCTTCAATTCCATATTTTTTACGGGCAAAGAACACGCCCAGTTTTGCGTGGAGCAAAATAGGTTGATGAGCTTCCACCCTATCAACTTCAATGCCCAGTTCCACTGCTTTTGCCAAACTGTCGCGACTGGGAATTTCTCTACCACAATCGTGAAGCAAGGCGGCAATGGCAACCTTTTCTACATCTAATTTATGAACAGAAGCTAGTTCTAAGGCAGTCTCATAAACAGCAATAGAATGCTTGTAGCGTTTCAAGGGCAGGGATGCCTTCAAAATACTTTTTAATTCGTCCAGCTTCAACATAATTGCTACTCCCTTTATTCAGCCGCCAAATACAGCTGATTTTTTCTAATATATTCTTCAACCGCTTGGGGTACCAAGCCTTCAAGACTTGCTCCTTCGCGGACGCATTTACGAATTTCTGTGGAAGATACTGCGTATTCCGGAGTGTCCAGTAAAATAATCTTTTCCCGGGCAATATTTCCTAATTGCTCGCAAGCAGTTTCAATAACATTGCTATAGCCAGGTCTATACGCTGCAGCAAAGGTTACAAGGTCAAACAAATCATAAATTCTATCCCAAGTATGCAGCAGTGGTACAGAATCTGCACCGATGATGAAGTACAGCTCATAGTCAGGGTAAAGTTTCTTCATCTCCAGCATAGTATCGATGGTATAAGAAACTCCACTACGCTTCAACTCAATATCTGAAACATCAAAATAAGTATAAGGCTCTGTCGCCAAAACGGTCATATTATATCTATCTGCAGCGTGAGCAAATTCCTGATCCATTTTGTGAGGTGGAATGTAGGCAGGAATAAACAGTACTTTTTCCAAACCTAATTGCTCGTACACAGCCTGTGCAGAATTAATATGTCCGGTATGAATAGGGTCAAAGGTTCCCCCTAAAATACCCAATTTCTTCATACAACAGCCAGCCTCCTTAAAACTTTCTATCAGTTTATTATATCAATTTATCAACTTTTCAACAACCATTTGCACAAGAATTATTACTGCTCCAATGATGGCAGCAGCCTTGGCTCTGTCCTTCAAATCAAAAACAGTTTTAGGCCTTCCCAGATAATCCAAGAAGGCCTGCATATATTCCTTGTATGTCGGTTTATGTGCGGAATTATTTTTTTTTGTCATAAAAATTTCCTAAAACTTTATTCGTAGCGCAAGGCATCAATGGGGTCTAAAAGAGCTGCCTTACGAGCCGGGTAGATACCGAAAAACAAGCCAATGCCTACGGAGAATACAACCGCGATTACGATTGCCCACCAAGAAATTACTGTCTTCCAGCCTGCGAAATAGCTCAAGCCATAAGAAGCACCCACACCCAGCACCACACCTAAGAAGCCACCAACGATACCAATAACCATTGCTTCAATCAAAAATTGGAGCAGAATGTTATTGTAAGTTGCGCCCAAGGCTTTGCGGATACCAATTTCACGAGTACGTTCCGTAACGGAAACCAGCATGATATTCATGATACCGATACCACCAACCAAAAGACTGATTGCCGCAATGCAACCTAAGAGCATGGTAATACTGTTGGCAGTTTCCATCATCGTATCCATAATAGCAGCCATATTGCTGATAGTAAAGTCATCATAATCGCCGTCTTTAATTTTATGACGGGTACGCAGTACTTGTTCAACCTCTGCCTGCACATCGTTAATGACATTTTCGTTTTCAGCTTGTACAGTTATGCGTTGCACATGAGTAATACCCATCATACGATTTTGGGCGGTGGTCAGGGGCATAATTACAATGTCGTCCTGGTCCTGTCCCATTCCGGAAGAACCTTTGCTTTTCAAAACACCAATTACTTGGAAGGGAGCTTTCTTGACACGCATAATTTGTCCAACGGGATTGCTATCAGGGAACAAATTATCCGCAACAGTTTTACCAATGACACATACTCTGGCACGACTGTTCATATCACGTTCAGTAAAAATTCTGCCGTCTTCAATTTCGTAGTTTTGAATATCAAAATTGCTAGGAGTAGTACCTTCCACACGGCTAGTCCAGTTTTGGTTGCCTGCAACCAGTTGGTAGCTGCTGTTCACGCTTGCAGAAATACCGGAAATACCATCAACTTGTTTCGCAATAGCCTGCATATCTTCAAAGGTCAGACGTGCGCCCTCACCTGCAGCCAAGCGGGCACCTGTCGCAGTACGACCGCCAGCAGAAACCATCAGCAGGTTACTACCTAATTTAGAGATATTGTCTTTGATATTTTCCTTAACACCAAAGCCCAAGCTAACCATGGCGATTACAGCACCTACACCGATGATGATGCCCAAGAGTGTCAAAAAGGTACGCAGCTTATTGGAAATCATTCCGTCCAAAGCCATTTTAATGGATTCGTTCAGCATAAGCTACCTCCTTTCGTCGCTCACCAGTTTACCATCACGCATTACTAGGATACGTTTGGTATATGCCGCAATGTCAGGCTCATGGGTTACCATCAGCACAGTCTTGCCTTCTGCATTCATCTTCTTAAAAATTTCCATAATCTCGTAGCTGGATTTAGTATCCAAGTTACCAGTGGGTTCGTCCGCCATAATGACAGGCGGGTCGTTAATCAAAGCTCTGGCGATTGCTACACGTTGGCGTTGACCACCACTCATTTCCATAGGCTTGTGGTCAAGTCTTTCACCTAAGCCAACTGCTTCCAAAGCTTTTTTCGCGCGTTCCATTCTTTCTTCTTCGCTGACACCTGCGTAAATCAAAGGCAGTGCCACGTTAGCCTGAGCAGAAAGCTTCGCCAACAGGTTAAAATTTTGGAACACAAAGCCAATTTTGGCATTGCGTGTGTGCGCTAGTTCATCATCATTGTAGCCGGCAATTTCCTTGCCATCTAAGTAGTATTCGCCGGAGGTAGGTCTATCCAAGCAGCCTAAAATGTTCATCATAGTAGACTTACCACTACCGGAAGCACCCATAATGGAAGTAAACTCGCCATAATCTATTGTTACATCCACATGATTCAACGCGTGTACCACGCTGTCCCCCATGATGTAAGTTTTCATTATATCTTTTAATTCAATCAAAGTAGCCATTTTGTCACGCCCCTTTTAGTGAGCTCTCATGGGGTTGCCACCTGTTCTTACACCACTTTGTTTAGCCACAGCCTTACGCACCAGCAAAACTTCGCCTTCTTTCAGGTCATCAGTGGTGACAACAACTTCGCTATCGTTGCTCAAGCCCAGCTTCACGTCAACCTCCCTGCTCTCTTTAGTTTTTGCGTTATAAACTTTTACAAAGCGACGTTTGCCATCAGCATAAACGCAGTTCAGCGGAACCATCAACACATCATCAGCACGAGCAATGATAAAGTCAGCGCGAGCAGTCATAGTCGGAAGCAATTTGCCTTTCGCATCATCAACATCTACATATACTTTATAGTAAATTACATTGTTTTCGGTCTCTGCCTTACGGGAGATAAGTCTCACCTTACCGGTAAAGGTTTCGTTTGGATAAGCGTCAACGGTAAATTTAACCTTTTGTCCAACGTTTACCTGACCAATGTCAGATTCGTCAACCATTGCTTCAATTTGCATATCGTCCAAAGTAGCCACGGACATGATTACTTGCGGTTCACTAATACCGGAGCTAATGGTTTGACCTACGGGAGTAGGTTCGCCAATGATATAACCATCAATGGGAGTTTTAATAATAGTATCTTGTACATCGGAAGCAGCTTTATCATAGTTGGTTTTTGCAACTAAGTAATCAGCATAAATGTTATCGTATTCAAAACGAGAAACCGCGCCACTATTTACAAGCTTTTGATAACGTTGGTAATTAGCTTCCGCATTATCAAGCTTCGCTTTCATTTGCATCATTGTTGCCATTAACGCAGTATCGTCTAAACGAACCAGTACATCGCCTGCATTAACGTGTTGGTTTTCTTCAACTAATACTTCTACGATACGACCGGTAATCTTGGAGCTGATATCTACATTATTTACTGCGCTTAACGCACCAGTCGCAGAGATTGTTTCTACTAAATTGCCACGTTCTACAACGCCAGTCTTCACGGTTTGTACGGGAGTTTGAGTGCTTACATAATATTGATAGCCACCATAGCCACCAGCAAGCAGCAATGCACAGAATATAATTGCGTATTTGTTACGATTAATAAAGCTCTTCATTTTCATCCCTCATTTACGTTCAAATTCTTCTTAATTATATTATACAATAACATTTCCTTTGGGTTAAGTTTATCATAGCAAGTAGATGTGTCTTTTTCTTGTCGATTTTTACATTTTTATGTTGTAAATTTTTGCATAAAAAAACAGCGCACCAGATAAAATCTGATGCGCTAAGAATCTAACTAAAAAATTTTCCCTTAACTAATTATCAGGGGAAGAACGGCCATACCATCGGGATTACAACCAAGGATACTGCGAAGCATACGATAACCAGACCGGTACCAGCTTTTACATAGTCCATGAATTTGTAGCCGCCAGGGCCAAGTACGAGGGTGTTCGGCGGGGTGCCTACCGGAGATGCGAATGCGCAGGAAGCTGCTACAGCGATAGCCATCAATACAGCTTTCGGGTCAGCGCCCAAGTTTTTGGAGATCGCAATACCGATCGGGCAGAGCAGAGCTGCAGATGCGGTGTTGGACATGAATTGGGTCAAGGTGCAGGACAGCAAGAACAGGATTGCAGTCACTACCATCGGGGACGGGGAGCCGCCCATCAGACCTACGGTCCAGTCAGCGATCATTTTGCCAGCGCCGGTAACGTCCATAGCTTTGGATACAGGCATCATACCTGCAAACAAGAAAATGGTTACCCAGTCGATGGAAGCATAAGCTTGTTTTTCAGTCAAGCAACCGGTCAGTACGCAAACGATTGCGCCAACGATTGCAGCCATTTCCAAGGTTACGCCTTTAACGCCTACTGCCATTACGAATACTACTACGAGCAGGATAGCTGCGGAGATGTATTGTTTGGTAGCAGAAACTTCGTTAGCTTCAACTTCTTGTTCAATTTCTTGATCAGCGTCAAGTTCTTGTTTCGGAAGCAGGTATTTACCAACGAACATCATGTAGATCATGCCAGCAACGGATACGGGGATACCGATCCAAGCGTATTCAAAGAAACCAAAGGAATCATTGATACCAGCTGCTTGCAATGCGCCGTTAGCGATGATGTTAGGCGGAGTACCTACCATGGTGATGATACCACCCCAACCGCAAGCGAATGCCAAAGGCATCAATTGACGGGAAGCGGGGATTTTAGCAGATGCGCAGATGCCGAGTGCTACGGGGAGCAAGCAAGCTGCAGTACCAGTGTTGGACAAGAATGCGGACAATACGGTACCTACGGTCATCAAACCGAACATCAAGGAGTTTTCGCCAGTACCTACCATACTAACTACAACACCACCGATTTTTTGTGCTAAGCCAGTATAGAACATGGAAGCACCAACAACGAACATACCTGCGAACAGTACTACGGTAGAGTTAGACAAACCGCTGAATACTTGTTTAACAGGAATGAAACCTAAGAGGCCGCATGCGATTGCACCAGCCATAGCAGTTACAGCAAGGGGAATAAGTTCGGTTACGAAGAATAACGCGATAACTGCCAACATAATGAGACATTTTACTGCTTGGGACATAAGAGTTCCTCCTTCTTAAAAAATTTATATACAATGCACAAGGCATTATATATCGCACTAACAATATCAAATTGTTAAAGAGCTTCGGGACATTTTTCTCTCTATATTTTCACAATCCCGTAAAGATATTATAACATTCTTGACACAAAATAAAAAGTGCTTTTTTGTTTAAATTTACACCATATCTGCAAACTATGTATTTATTATTACAACTATTGTATTTAATTTTTATTACATTCTTTTCTTCAAAAGACATTATAAAAAGCAAAATCTTTCCAAAAATTATCCAGCACCGTTATAAAGTTGCTCTCGCAACACAATAAACCTATTTTTGAGATTTTTACAAAAGTTTTCCTAAAGAAAGACTTGCTTTTTAAGTTTACAGTCCATTCTTATTTATTTATTTTTGTAATCACTTTTTTAACTTTTTATATATTATTTTTACAAACCTTAAAAAATAGAAAACAGGGTGCGAAATTCGCACCCTGTTAGGGGAGTTCTACACAAAAATTATTTTGCAACAGGACCAATCATAGCCAACATGGTACCTGCAGCTACTGCAGTACCGATTACGCCTGCAACGTTGGGGCCCATAGCGTGCATGAGCAGGAAGTTAGCAGGGTTGCATTGTTGACCAACTTTTTGGGATACACGTGCTGCCAT
>JAFTID010000057.1 GCA_017457085.1 Phascolarctobacterium sp. | reverse complement strand
GCTCTTGTCAATTTTAGCCAAGCCTTGTGCCAGACCAACAGTAGTAGTAGATTTGCCTTCGCCTGCCGGAGTGGGAGTGATTGCAGTAACGAGAACCAGTTTACCCGGTTTTTCAGCTTCCATTCTACGAATCAAATCCATGGACAATTTCGCTTTATAGCGGCCATACATTTCAATGTCTTCTTCAGGGATGCCAAGCTTTGCAGCTACTTCGGTGATTTTCAACATTTTCGCTTGTTGAGCAATTTCGATATCGGATAACATGTTTCGCCCTCCTAGTTTTTGTATTTACAAATTATAATGAGCATACCAAAAAGCGTCAGAAGTGCCAGATAACAAGGCGGAACAAGATTGTGCCGCGACGGCGTACTTGGCGTACGTCGAGCAAGCAATCGCAGTTCCAACGAAGGAAGATGGCGCTTATCACGCTTTTAAATAATTCTACCCACGGGGGGCATTCTCCTCCCGTGGGCAAAAAATTATTTAAACCATATTTCTACTGTCTCTCCTTCTGCCACAACAGAACCAGCCTTGGGCTCCTGCTTATATGCCAATCCACTACCATGTGGTTTCATACGCAGTCTTCCCTGACGAATAATACCTGCTGCCCGGCGCATATCTACGCCTTTAAAATCAGGCAGTTTAATTTTCCCGTCAGGAAGCAGTGTCAACTGAGGAACAGGCTGATTATTTTTTACAGACTTGGTTTCAACTTGTTCTAATTGTTCAAAGGAAGGCAAGCCTTCACCACTGTAAGGCTGAATACCTTTCGCTACCAAAATTTGCTGCAAGGTATCGCGGAAAATAGGTGCGCATACTTGGGAACCATAAAAAGCACCTTGCGGATTATCTATCATTACCAGCATTGCGTACATCGGTTTATCCGCAGGCACGAAACCAACAAAAGAGGCAATGTATTTATCCTTTTCGTAACCACCTTTTTCAGCCAGCTTTTCTGCTGTACCAGTTTTTCCGGCAATGCGGTAACCTTTAATCGCCGCAGATTTACCGCCTCCGTCTTCAACAACCTGCTCCATCATGGTACGCATTTTGGAAGCAGTATCCTTGCTGATTACTTGGCGGATAACTTTCTTCTCACCTTGGCGAATAACGTCACCATTGGGAGCAACTATCTTCTTAATAATGTAGGGTTGCAATAGCTCGCCACCATTGGCAATAGCGCAGATTGCCCTGAGCATCTGAATAGGAGTAACGGCAATACCTTGACCAATCGCCATGGTCGCTACGTCCGGCTTGTACATATCCTCTGCCTTGTAAAGAATACCACTTTCTTCACCGGGCAGCTCAATACCAGTAGGCTCGCCAAAACCAAAACGTTTGCTGTAATTTGTCAGACGATGGGCGCCAAGCTCCAAGCCGAGCTGTACCATACCAGTATTTATAGAATTCTTAATGACTTCACGGAAAGGAATCTTACCCTTGCCTTTATATTCCCATTTATAATCCCAGTTGTGAATTGTACGGTCAGCAACCTGAATTTTACCATCATCTTGGAAAATGGTATCAGGTGTAATCATCTGCTCCGCCATACCCATACACGCAACGATGGGTTTAAAAACGGAACCGGGTTCGTAAATCATGGAGATAGTTTTATTACTCCAAGCTTCCGGACTATATTGATGGAAGTTATTGGGGTCAAAGGTAGGTCTGCTGGCCATACCTAAAACTTCGCCAGTATAAGGGTCCATAATAATTGCAGCAGCGCCTTTCGCCTTGGTACGTTTGATTGCTTCTTCCATGGCGTCTTCCAGAACGTACTGCATCTTGCTATCCAAGGTTAAGTACACTTGGGTAATTTTTTGTTTCAAAGGTTCAGGATAAGCCTTGTCCCAAATTTTATTGCCATAAGCATCGTACAAGGTCTCGTAATGAGTGTCCTTGCCTTCCAACACCTCGTCCAAAGAATATTCCAAGCCACTTAAACCTTTATCGTCAGTGCCAACGAAGCCCAAAACTTGGGCAGCAGCACCTCTTTTGGTGTAATGGCGCTTACTTTCTTGGATAAAGTGCAAGCCTGGCAACTTGTTTTCTTTAATTATTCTTTTAGCCAGCTCAGCATCATGGGGTTCCATGGTACGTTTCACCCACAAAAATCTTCCTTCTGTGCTGAACAAGTCTAAAAGTTCTTCTTGGCTCATATTCAAAACAGGAGCCAAGAGTTTTGCGCTTAAAGTGCGAGTTTCCCGTACCAAGCTGGACTGCTTACGCTCTTTAAGAGTGTCAATAATTTCCTGCGGGTCAACGTAAAGAGAATCTGCCATTACGCTGACAGCAAATTCTTCACCATCACGGTCTAAAATTTTGCCACGCGGATTCTTTTTGATATCCTCAAAAATCATACGTTCTTGAGCAATATTTGCCAAACGCTCCGTATTAATAATCTGTAGCCAAGTCAGCTTGCCAATGACCAGTACGAACAGCAGCAATATTACGCAGAAAAGAATTCCATAAGTAGTTTTTTGCTTACGCAAACCATCCTTACGCATCATTATGCCACCTCCTGCTCACTACATGGAGGCCACTACGGCGTTCCTGCGGTTCTAAAACTGAACGAGCTTTTTCTTGAGCTACCTCATCATTATAAACGGACAATGCCAAGCCAATGGCAATCAAATTAACTACCAAAGACGTACCACCATAGCTGATGAAGCCCATGGGCACGCCGATAACAGGAAGCACGCCACAAACCATCGCCATATTGGCAGCAGCCTGTCCAATCACGAAAAGGCTGACACCGCACACCAGAATAAAACCTTTTTCATTCTTGGTGGATACAGCGATTCTAGCTAAAGCAAAGCCTAAAACTACAAAAACTGTAATTAGTACCAAGGCTCCCAGAAAACCATTTTCCTGACAAAAAACTGCAAAGGCAAAGTCAGTATGAGCTTCCGGCAAATGGAAGAACTTAAAGGTGCCTTCGCCCCATTTGGTACCAATCAAGCCACCACTACCAATGGTAAGCTGCGCTTGAACTGCTTGGTAGCCTTCTTCCAAAGGCTTACTCCACGGGTCAAACCAAACCTTGATACGGTCCAGGTGATAATCTTCATACTTAAAGCAAACTGCAATGGCACCTAATAATGCTATAAATGCGAACTCAAGCATTGGCAAGCCAGCAACAAGTAACAAGCCTACCAATAAGCCTATAATAATTGCCGCAGTGCCCCAGTCTGGTTGTTGGCTGACGAGCAGACCATTAAAGCAAGTTACTGCAAATATTCCCAATATGTTTTTGTTTCTAAGAGTAACAGGCAGATTCTTTGCCAGTAACGCACCTAAATATCTAGCTCCGAACAAGATTGTTAAAATTTTAGCCAACTCTGACGGTTGCAGGCGCATAATCCTAAAATCGAACCATCTTGTTGCACCGTTCATAGTTACAGTAATAGAACTAAAGATATTTAATTGGGGTGGCAATTTATGGGCGAAGAAAAGTATAAGCAGCATGGCAAAGATTATGCCATAGCTTATAATTAAGAATCTTTTGTTGAGAAATATCCTGTAGTTTAATTTTTGCAGAACAAAGGCAGCAGCACCGCCAAGCCCGGCAAAAATTATGTAATTACGGAACAAGCTGGAAACTTGATCCTTGTAGCTGGCGCTAAAAATATTGATAGCGCCAATAGCAATCAGCATTACAACTAGGAATACAACAGCCTGCTTGGGATTATCCCAAAACATAAACTTTCTATTCATCAAATTCACTCCACACTAAAAACACGCGCAAGAGTATCAAACAAATTATTTAAAAACCACTTCACAGAAGTTTATCGGAGTTCCCAGCGCGCTGAATTTTTGCTCGTACTCAGTTTGCACCGGGTTTTCGTATTCAGAGTTGTGCAAATCGTAGCTAAGAGCGATAATCTCACAGCCAAACTCCTTAAATTCTTCCACGGAGAAATCAAACAAGGCTCTGTTATCAGTTTTGAAACGCATATGACCGCCGGGACCAAGAAGCTGTGCGTATTTTGCCAAGAAGCCACGATGCGTCAGACGACGTTTTGCATGACGAGCCTTGGGCCACGGGTCACTAAAGTTCAGATACAGTTCTTTAATTTCGCCGGGTTCAAACCATTCGTTAAGAGCTTCTGCATTAGCGCAGATAATTTTTACATTATCCATTTCTTTTTCTTTAGCAGTTTTGCCGGGGTAGTAAGCAATATCGTGTTGGGTTTCAATACCAATGAATGCTTTTTCCGGGTACAGTTCTGCCATACCAATAGTAAAACGACCTTTACCACAGCCAATTTCCAAGCACAGCTTTTTGCCCGGGAACAGCTCCTGCCATTTGCCTTTATATTGTTCTAAATCGTGCATCAATACGTAGTCGCCAATAAGCTCTACCATTGCTTTTT
Organism: Phascolarctobacterium sp.; assembly: GCA_017457085.1. GTDB lineage: Bacteria > Bacillota > Negativicutes > Acidaminococcales > Acidaminococcaceae > JAHHUH01. The sequence goes on along the minus strand of JAFTID010000057.1, from coordinate 10,156 downwards.
CAATCCAAGGTTTCTTTCTTAAACGCATTTTTTAACCTCACTAAAATTTATTGTAACTATTTTATTATAATATGAAGCGTTCGCAAAATAAAGAAAAACATACCCGTCAAGGACGAGTATGTTTTGTATGAACATTGTAATTTTTAGCCTTCAATTGCTTCAGCAGATTGAGCTACGATTTTTTCGCATTTGCCGTTAAATTCAGCGCCTTCAGCAATTACCAAGGTGCCGCATTTAATGTCGCCACTGATTTTTGCAGTAGTCATCAATTCCAAACGACCACGGCAAACAATGTTGCCAATTACGGTGCCGGAAATATTTGCGTTTTGCGCATAAACGGTTGCACGGATAACACCGGTTTCACCAATAAAGAGATCGCTGTCAACAGCAAGAGTCCCATCGATTACGCCGTCAATACGGGTGCAGCCATTAATATTGATGTTGCCGTTGATAGCAGTGTTTTTACCAATCAATACTTCATATTCCATTTTGCCAAACTCCTTCTTTCTCATAACGCTAGGTTTTTTAACTTCTTCCACAACAACTACCGGTTCCGGATTGGATACCACAACAGCTGTTTCTTCCTTCTTTTTGCCAAAGCCAAACACTTTTATCATCTCCCTATCTTAACTTAACCGGGCTGTTCTTCCTTTTTGCTTGCCACGGGTGCAGGAACTTCCAAGCCAGCTTGTTTCATCTGGTCGCGAACCTGCTCCTCAATCTTAGATAAGGCAGCCATGTCCTTTTGTACGCTTTCAGCCATCGCAGAAAGCTCTTGTAATTTTTGTTCCTGAGCCTGTTTAGTACGACGGAACTCTGCCAGCTCCGCTGCATTAGCATTGCTACGAGAAACTAAGAAATATGTTGCCCCAAGGCTTGTTACAAAAAATGCAGCTAAACCACAGGCAATATAAGAAAATTTTCTCAAATTTTCAGCATCAATAGATTTCTTTTGGATTTCCCTGCCATTGTCAGGTACAACCATCATTGTGTATGAACTGTCGTTGCGTAAAGATTCACGCACCCAGTTCAAAAGGTCGCGGATTTGTTGAATCATTAACTTACCTCGCTAATCCTAACTAAACCAGAACTTCACAACAGTTAAACATTACATTAAATCACGGGGATTAACTTCCTGTCCCCACAACAAAACTTCGTAATGAAGATGAGGACCAGTACTATAACCAGTGCTACCTACGCAGCCAATAACTTCGCCTTTGGTAACGTAATCGCCGTGGCTTACATACAGTTCTGCCATATGAGCGTAAGCAGTTTTGTAGCCATAGTCATGGTTAAGACGAATATATTTGCCATAACCATAATACCAGCCAGAATATTCTACGTAACCAGAAGCAGTTGCGTATACAGGAGCGCCATAGTTATCTGCGATATCAAGACCACCATGCCAGTCATTGGAATAACCATCAAAGGGATCATACCGTCTGCCAAAATCAGAAGTTACGTAATGACTATTAGTAGGCCACACGTTAGGAGTCATTTCCTTGCGATAGTTTTCTTTTTTCAGTTTGGTCAGCAGCTTATTCCAATCTTCGGTTTTATGTTGTAATTGTTGGTGCAGGTTTTTGTTTTGCTCCATCAATACAGTGGTCTCAGAAATTTCTTTAGAGGAAGGTCCGCCAATACCAACCAGCTTCTCTTCAGTTTTGCACTCGTCCTTCAAGCACAAACCATACTTATCCATTTGAGAACGCACATTTTTCTCGATGGTTGCCAAGGTTGCCATGTCCTTTTGAATTCTTTCGGACATAACGGAAAGCTCTTGCAGTTTTTCTGTTTGCGCTGCATGGTTTTCCCTAAATGCAACCAACTCTTGATGTTCAGCCAAGCATTTAAAAATTACGCCATACATAATTACCAAACTGCCAACAAAAGCAAGCGCACAACCACCAGCAATGCGAGCATATTTTTTCAGATATTCTGTATCGTAGGTTTTCCTTTTAAATTCCTTACCGTCATTAGGTACAAGGATAAAGGTGTAGGAACCGTCTTCTTGCCAGAACTTGCGGATTCGTTCTACATAGTTTGAAACTTTATTCCACATCGTATCCCCTTTAAAATTACGCCAATGGCTATTTGCTAGCCTGAAAAAGGACACACTACCGCCTTAATCAGCCTTTAACGCATTTTACATTCTATCATATAAGCATTAGAAAATCAAAAAACTTTTCCTGAACTTAAAGCTAATTTTTGAAAAAAGTAAAAAATAAGGTGCGTCCGTAAACGCACCTTACCTTATTGAAAGTAGTCTAAACAATTTTATTTTTCTTCATTGCCCCAGCAGTAAATACCTTTTTGGTCAGGCATTACGGACGGGTCAAATACAGGCTCTTCGATACCAACACGTTTTTGTGCGAAGTAATCGTTCAAAGCAATGTAAGAGTACTTGCTAAGTTGAGCAATGGCAACCAAGTTAACAATGGCCATCAGCGCCATGAAAAGGTCAGCCAAGTTCCAAACCAAGGGAACTTCTGCCACGCTACCGAACATTACCATACCAACTACCATTACGCGATAAATATTCAAAGCATTCTTATTATCGCTGATGAAAGGCATGTTAACGTCGCCATAGTAGTAGTTACCAACGATGGAGCTAAATGCAAAGAGGATAATCATCAATGCCAAGAAGGTACCTGCCCAAGCACCGATGTGTTGGGACAAAGCAAATTGTGCCAATTCAATACCAGTTTTACCACTGGCAGCATAGTCCTTAGTCAAAAGCACGATGAAAGCAGAAGCAGTACATACCAACAAAGTATCTACGAATACGCCAAAAGCTTGAATCAAGCCTTGTTTAACAGGGTGACTGGTAGTTGCAGTAGCTGCTGCGTTAGGAACTGCACCCATACCAGCTTCGTTAGAGAACAAACCGCGTTTGATACCTTGCATCATTGCCGCACCAATACCGCCGCCAAGTGCTGCATCCATACCAAAAGCAGAGCTGATGATATCAGCAAACATTTGCGGAACCAAACTAATATTGGAAACCACAACATAGAAGGCAACAATCAGATAAATGCCTGCCATAAAGGGAACTATCATTTCTGCAACCTTAGCAATACGGGTGATACCACCGAAAATTACCAAGGCAGTCAAAGCAGTAACAATGCCGCCGATAACAGCTCTATCTACACCAAAAGCGTTGGAGCAGGAAATTGCAATGGTATTAGATTGTACGGAGTTGAAAATCAAACCGTAAGTTACAGAAATCAAAATTGCAAAAAGTACTGCCATGGACTTGTTCCCCAATACATTTTTAATATAGTAAGCAGGACCGCCCAAGAAGCCACCGTCTTGACGGGCACTTTGTAAATTTGACCTAAGGTACTTTCCACAAAACCGGAAGCACTACCGATGAGGGCGATAAGCCACATCCAGAAAACAGCACCAGGACCACCAGCAACAACTGCAATAGCTACGCCGGCAATATTACCAACGCCAACGCGGGAGGCAGTAGAAATGCAGAACGCTTGGAAAGAAGAAATGTTACCTTCACCAACGTCAGAACCAGCGGTTTGAGTAATTAAACGCAACATTTCTTTAATGCAGCGAATTTGTACAAAACCACTGCCAATGGTAAACCAAGTGCCTAAGCCTACGAGCATAATGATCAGAATGTAAGACCATAACCAACCATTAAGAGTATCAACAATATTAGAAATAAATTCCATATTCCCTATTCCTCTCCTTTCAAAATCCGTGACAGCTTACAGCGGAACCTCGACGAACTCGCTGCCTTCTCTTTCTAACTGCACCACTTGATTCAAACTTTCTGTCAGCCAAGCTTCAGCAGTTTCTTTATCGCTGTCCTTCATTTTTAAAATAACTTTCGCCTGAAGACCATATTCCACATCAGCAATTTCAAAAAGCTGTTGCTGATAAAGAATGTTCAAGATTTTTCCAACCTCATTCAAATCGTAAATAAAGCTAAACCTGCTCACCAAAACCTTTTGAGCAATGCCCGTACCCCTTACGGCTTCAGCAACGCTGTTGGTGTAAGCACGAACCAAACCACCTGCGCCCAGCTTGATACCGCCAAAATATCTGGTGACAACGGCAGCAGTATTAGTCAGCTTGTTTTTACGCAGAACTTCCAGCATAGGTAACCCTGCTGTACCGGAAGGCTCCCCATCGTCACTGGAACGTTGCGCCATTTCATCAATAATATAAGCGGAGCAGTTATGGGTAGCATCCCAAAACTCCTTCTTAATTGCCTTGATGAACTCTTGGGCTTCTGCTTCGTTTTGTACCTTTTTCAACGTACAAATGAATCGAGATTTTTCAATTACGATTTCCTGACGAAAATCCTTAACTATCGTGAACAAAATACAGTCCTCCAAAAAATTATGTAACCATTATAACATAATTGCATAGTATTTAAAAATATTTTAAGAAACATATCAAAATAAAAAGAGGGAGCAATGCTCCCTCAGTTAAAATTCTTTATTCAGCTTCACGTGCTTTGCGTACAGCAACAAGTACGGGGAAAGCTTCGTCAGGCTTACCATCTACGCTGCCAACTTTTTCAGCGTACTGTTCTTTAGTGAATTGGTCAAAGTCAAGCAGTTCGTCATCACTAAAATAATCTTCCGTACGTCTGATGGCATCAGGTCTAAAGCCTTGCCAATCTTCTTCAGCAACAAGGGGTTCAAAAACTTCTATAGTAGAAGAACTTCTGTGGTAAATTTGGATTGCGTCCTCAAAGGAATAAGTAATTTTCGCCATAATGATTCCTCCATTCTTTAAACTTTTACAAGTTCATAATTTCTTGTACCCAACCCAATTCTTTCTGCATGAGCTAGACACATCTTCCATTCAGAGTCAGGACTAGTGTTATGGAAGTGATCATGTTCTTTGCAAGCTTCTGCATTTTTAGCGTGAGCTTCGCCCAAAACAGAATTAGGCATCGGGGGAGCTGCACAAACCAAATCAACGCAAGCTTGATCCAAAGCTACAGGGTCAAAGGAAGCAAGCATGCCAATATCAGCAACGATGGGAGCATCATTTTCACCGTGGCAATCGCAGTAAGGAGATACGTCCACAATCAAGCTAATGTGGAAATGAGGTCTGCCGTAGCAAATAGCTTGCGCGTATTCAGCCATCTTTTTATTCAAGTTATCCAAGCTTGCATCGTACATAGTGCTAATTGCGTCCATAGGACAAATACCCAAGCAACGACCACAGCCTACACATTTATTAACATCAATTTTAGCTTTGCCGTCAGTAACGCTAGGCGCACCGTGAGCGCAAATATTTACGCAACGACCACAACCAATGCATTTTTTAGCATTAACTTTAGGATGACCGTCGTTGTGCATTTCCATTTTGCCTGCACGGGAACCGCCACCCATACCAATATTTTTAATGGCGCCGCCAAAGCCTGCCATTTCGTGACCTTTAAAGTGAGTAAGAGAAATAAATACGTCCGCATCCATAATAGCGCGACCAATTTTAGCTTCTTTTACCAATTCGCCATTATGAACAGGCACGTAAGCTTCGTCAGTACCCTTCAAGCCGTCTGCAATGATTACGTGGCAACCAGTGCTGAAAGGAGAAAAACCATTTTCATAAGCACTATCCATATGTTCCAGCGCTTCCTTACGGCGACCAACATACAAGGTGTTGCAGTCAGTCAAGAAAGGTTTACCGCCAAGCTCTTTTACTACGTCAACAACTGCTTTGGCAAAATTAGGACGCAGGTAAGAAATATTACCCGGTTCGCCAAAATGAATTTTAATGGCAGCAAATTGCTTGTCAAAATTAATATTGCCGATGCCTGCCTTTTTAATCAGCTTTTGTAATTTTTGGGGGATACTCATACCGCTATGGGGAGTACGAAAATCAGTAAAATAAACCTTAGACTTTTCCATAATAGCTTCCTCCAACAGATATATTTAAATTTAATACTTACATTTTAATTTGCGTCAAGATTTTTACAACAGACCGGGCAGGTACAAATCTTCAATATGAACTTCCGGCTCGCCTAGGTTTCTTCCCGGAGCAAAGGTTCCGTGGCAATCGCTACCACCGCTAATCAAAAGCTTATGCTCCTTGCAATATTGCAGCAAAGCTTTCGTCGCCGCTTCGTCGTGTCCAGAATGGAAACATTCGTAGCCGTCAAAGGCTTCTTCCCTGAGCATTGACAAAACCTTTTCCAAACCTGGACCATGAAAACCGCTGGCAGCGTGTGCGCACAGGGCAACACCGCCTGCATTATGAATAGTTTTTATAACTTCGGGAATAGGTGGGAACTCAGGGAAGGCAAGGTCGTGTTCTTTCGTAAAGATGCGTTGAAAGAAATCCATTACGCCACTGCACAAGCCTTTGTCCTCTAAATAGGCTAAGCTTCGCCAGCCCCCGCGCCTTCTGTCATAAGTATAATGTTCAAATTCTGCAACGCTTACGTCCCAACCGTCACGTTCCAACATGGCAACGCTGTCCACATCCTTTTGGTCAAGAAGGTCTTCATTATGACGGAGCAACTCCAGTAAAGGCTTATTGGTTATATCAATGCCAAAGCCTAAAATGTGAAAGCTAATGTTAGCTTTCGTGGAGCAGACTTCTGCGGCAGGAATGAACTTTAAACCAGCTTCTTTTGCCAAGCGGTAAGCTTCCGCCACATTGGCTACACTGTCGTGGTCAGTCACCGCCAAAGCACCAAGTCCAACCTTTTGTGCTTCAGCAATCAGTTCTGCCGGAGTCCAAGTGCCATCGGAGGCAGTAGTATGAATATGTAAATCAGCCTTCATTCTTTTGTTCCTCCTCACACACCTTACAATGGTGGCAATGGGTAGGCACAGGTTTTGTTCCTGCTTTCTTCTTACCAAGCAAAATGCTCACCACGAAAAGGAAGGTGCAAGTTAAAACGATGGTACCACCAGGAGCAAGATTCGCATAATAAGAGGTAGTCAAGCCTAAGGAAACTGCAATTACACCATAAGCCATACTTTGCAAAATTGTCTGAGCAAAGCTGCGAGCAGTCTGCAAAGCGCACGCCACAGGAATAACCATCATGGCAGAAACTAAAAGCAAACCGACAATTCGCATGGAAAGAGCCACGGTCAAGGCAGTAAGCACTGCTAAAAGCATATTTAATTTATCAACAGGTAAGCCTGCAACCTTGGCAGACGTTTCGTCAAAGGTCAAATATTGCAGGGGACGATAATACATAATTACAAAAAGCACCGTGCACAAGCCTAAAGCTGCAACAATAATCAAGTCCCTACTGCTAACAGTCATGAGACTACCAAAAAGGATGCTGCCTAAATTAAAGCCGCCATCTTTATTCATACTGGTAAAGATTACTGCCAAGCCCATACCGCTGTAGAAGAAAATCGCCAGCACCATATCAGCGGCATCTGATAATTTTACCCGCACTCTTTCAATAGCAAGGGCTCCTAAAATTGTCGCCACCGCCGCACTAAGCACAGGACTGTAGCCAAACAACGCACCGCCTGCCACCCCGGCAAAGGCAATATGCCCCAAACCGTCACCAATTAAAGACTGCCTACGCAATACCAAGAAGCTGCCAATCAACGGACAGATTACCGCCATGATTAAGCCTGCCAGCCAAGCTCGCTGCATAAATTCCATTTCGAACATTTCTAGCATAAATGTTACCTCTATCTATAAAAATAACCGTGCTTATGATGATGCTTGAGAGCCGCATGCACTTCACCCCAGAAGCAGATACCGTGGTCGAGGCACAGAGCGTTTTGGGCAGCATCCGCCGCCAGTTCCAAATCGTGACTTACCATAATAATGGTTACGCCCTGCTCGCGATTAATCTTTTTCAGCATAGCGTACAGCTCCGCCTTGGTAGCAGTGTCAATGCCAGTAGCAGGCTCGTCCAAAAGTAAAATCTTCGGTTGTTTTACCATGGCACGAGCAAGGAATACCCTTTGCTGCTGACCGCCACTTAAATCGCCAATCTTACGGTAACGCAGCTCCGTTAAGTTAAAACGTTCCATAATATCGTTAATGGCTTCTTTATCCTGCGCATTATGACGATGGGTTAAGCTGCTAGAATTCAACAACCCCAAGCCTACCACCTCACGCACGCTAATAGGGAAGTTCTTTTGCTGACGTCCCGGATTTTGGGGTACATAGCCAATACGTTCCCAATTGGTAAATTCGCTGATGGGCGTACCATAATAGGAAATTTCGCCAATGGTAGGTTCAATGACATTGGCAAGCATCTTTAAAAGGGTACTCTTGCCTGCGCCGTTGGCACCAATCACCGCTACGAAGTCTCCTTCGGCAATTTCTAAATTCAGTTTATGAAAGACCCAACCTTCCCCATAATCGAAGCCTAAGTCTTTAATTTCAATAATCTTGTTCATTATACATCCCTATTTCGCATACAAAGCAATTTGCAGGTTATGAATGTTCTGCTGCATAATCTGCAGGTAATCTAAATTCTTTTTGCGACCTTCCGCACTCAAGCCCTCCAAGGGGTCAAGCACTGCAACTTGCGCACCAGTTTCATCTGCTACCAACTGCGCTAATTTAGGGTCAGTTAAAGTTTCAAAGAAAACGTTGCGTACATTTTCTTCCTTTACGACCTTAATTAAACGCTGCAAATCTGCAGGCGTAGGTTCTGCGTGAGGGCTAAGTCCGTTGACAGCCATTTGTTTTAAACCGTAATCATCTGCCAAATGACCGAAGGCAGCGTGAGCAGTAACGAACACTTTACGAGGAGCGTTCTTCGCCAAATTGGTAAGCTGAATATCTAAAGCTCTAATCTGCTCCACATACTTGGCACTGTTATCTTGATAGTATTTAGCATTCTTTTCGTCTGCTTCGCACAAAGTTGCAGTAATGCGTTCCACTTGAACCATTGCTTTTTTAGGACTAATCCACACGTGGGGATCCTGCTTGCCGTGGGAACAGTTATGCCCGTGTTCGTGATGTTCTTCCTCAACAACCTCTCCACCACGTTCGTACAAGCCTAAGCCAGTTTGCACCGCTAAAATTTTACGTTCACTTAAAGCGTTTAAAGCTTGCTTTGCCCAAGGCTCTACAATACCGTTATAAACAAAAACCTGCGCCCTACCTAAACGGCTCAAATCTGCAGGGGACGGTTCCCAATCGTGAGCTTCTGCCCCATCGGGGACGAGGGCGAAAACTTCTGCCTTGTCGCCGCCAACATTACGGGCAAATTCTGCCATAGGGTAAAAGCTTGCCGCAACCTGTAATTTATCAGAAGCTTTTTGCTTTTCACCACCACAGCCTAGCATCAATAAAGATAATGCCAATATAACTAAACAGAGTCGTTTCATAAGACCTCCTGTATATATATGATGCTCCTTTTCTCAAAGGAAGCTTCACTCAAATTAAATATTCACAAATATCCATATTTATTCTATATCCAAAGTTAGCCATAGTCAACGAAATCACTCTGATTAAATGTAAATAAAAATTGATAAATCCTCTAAATGGTACTACAATATATACACCAACTACCACACTACATACTTGGCAAGCAAATCTAACATGTTGTAGCTTGGTCTTTGTTTCACTGAAAGGAAGTGTAACCATGCAATTACCAGAAAAGAAATATATCGCATCCTTTGATATTGATGCGCAAAATACTTTTACCCCCGTTTGTCCTAACGAACTACCCGTTGTGGAAGGCGACCAAATTGCTGACGAGCTGAACGCCCAAGCAAAATTTGCCAGTCTGCGTGTTGCTTCTCGCGATGCACATACTAATGAAGCCTTGTGGCTCAGCGACGAAACCAATCCGCCCCTTTCCCCCATCGAAGGTCACGCAGATTTAGATATCCGTTGGCCGGCTCATGCCATCATCGGTACTAAAGGCTTTGATTTTATCGCAGGTCTTAATCCCAAGGCTTATGACTTCCAAGTTTATAAAGGCATTGAAATTGATAAACACCCCTACGGCGCATGCTATCACGATTTAGGCAACAAGCTTTCCACCGGTGTTATTGAATATCTCCGTTGTCACAACATCACTACCGTAATCTGCGGTGGCTTGGCTACAGATTACTGCGTAAAAAATACTGTCTTGCAATTACGTGAGGCAGGCTTTGAAGTTATCCTGAACAAAGCTGCCTGCAGAGGTATCGCTCCTGAAACCATTGCTACTGCCATGGAAGAAATGGAAGCATCTGGC
>JAFTID010000056.1 GCA_017457085.1 Phascolarctobacterium sp. | reverse complement strand
TATCATATTGTTTGGGTTGCCCGCCGCAAATTGGCGAAGGCTGATTTAAAGACTTATGAGCGTGTTTTTTTAAGACTTGCTAAAAGAGCAGCACTGTTACAAGAGTAAGGATGTAAATAAAATGGCAAAAATTCTGATTATGTTCGTCAGATTTTATCAGTTATTTATTTCACCGATGTTTGGCCCAAGTTGTAGATTTTATCCTACGTGTTCAGCTTATGCCATTGAAGCATTACAGAAGAAGGGTGCTTTGAAAGGTTCTTGGCTGACAATTAAACGCTTGCTAAAATGTCATCCTTTTCATCCCGGTGGCTATGATCCTGTTGAGTAAGATAGGTTTATAAATCATAAAAGCTAATTACATTCTTATTAAGGAGTAGTGATATTTTGGACTTTCTCAGCAATCTCGTTCAACAAGCGCTTACTTTCTTGTATGGCGTTACCGAAACTTTGGGTATGCCTAGCTACGGCTTAGCAATTATTTTGATGACTGTTATCATCAAAATTGTTTTGTACCCGCTGACTAAAAAACAAATCGAATCCATGAAGGCTATGAATAAAATTCAGCCTAAAATGAAAGAAATCCAAGCTAAATACAAAGATGACAAACAACGTTTGAATCTGGAATTAGCTAATCTTTATAAAACTGAAGGCGTTAATCCTCTTTCCGGTTGCTTGCCTTTGGTTGTACAAATGCCGATTATGATTGGTATTTTCTATGGTATCCGTGATTTCCAATATGTTGGTCCCTCCAACTTCCTGTGGATGGAAAGCATTTCTAATCCGGACCCCTGGTACATTCTGCCGATTCTTTCTGCAGTAACTACCTTTATCCAATCCAAACAAACCATGCCCGAAGGTGGCGGTGCACAAGGTAAAATGATGCTTTACTTCATGCCCTTGTTCATTGGTTACATCAGCTTCACTTTCCCGGCTGGCCTTGTAATTTACTGGGTTGTAATGAACATTATGCAAATTGCTCAGCAAGCTATGATGAACAAAGCTGCTGCGTCTAAATAAGAAATATTAGGAGTTGTTAAGATGGCTTTTGTTGAAATGACTGCCAAAACTGTCGATGAAGCTATTGCCAAAGCTCTTAAAGAATTGAATGTTACTGCTGACGAAGCTGTAGTAGAAGTTCTTGAAGAAGGCAAAAAAGGTTTCCTTGGTATGTTCAGCAAAGATGCTAAGGTTCGCGTTACTGTGAAAGAAGTAGCAGTAGTTGAAGAAGTTGTAGAAGAACCTGTAGTAGAAGTAGCTGAAGCTGTAGTTGAAAAAGTTGAAGAAAAAGTAGAAGTTGTTAAAGAAGCTAAAGAAGCAGCTGAAAAAGTTTTTGAAGCACGCGAACCTAAAAAATTCGTAGTAAACGATGAAGCTGTTGCTAAAGCTAGAGAATTCCTGCAAAAAGTATTTAACGCAATGAAAATTGAAGTTGTTATGGAAAAATTCGTTAACAAAAACGATGGCACCGTAACCTTTAAACTCCATGGCGCTGATATGGGTATCTTGATTGGCAAACATGGTCAAACCTTGGACTCCCTCCAATACCTGACCAACTTGGTTGCTAACAAAAACAGTGCAGAACGTGTACGTGTAATCATCGACGTTGAAGATTATCGCGACCGCCGCATTGAAACCTTGAACCGTTTGGCTTATCGTTTGGCTGACAAAGTTAAACGTAGCGGTGAACGCGTTGCTTTGGAACCCATGAATCCCCATGAACGCAAAATCATTCACATGGCATTGCAAAATGACCGCCGTGTAACTACCTTGAGCGAAGGTGACGAACCTTACCGTCATGTAGTAATCGAATTGAAAAAATAAGTTCTTAAAACCCGGTAAATTTTTATCGGGTTTTATTTTTTTAATATACAAGAGGTTTCAGAATAGAGTATAATAATACAATAGACTAATTATGAAATTTTTTAGGAGGGAAGTATAAATGCAAGAAGAAACTATCAGTGCTGTCATCACTGCTCTAGGTGAGGGCGCCGTTGGTATCGTGCGTATCAGTGGTGAAAATGCCTTAGCTGTTGGTGAGAAAATGTTTCATGCCGCAAGTGGTAAAAAGCTGGCTGAATATGCACCCAACACTTTAGTTTATGGTCATATATATGAAGAAGATAGTTTAATAGATGAAGTCTTAGCAGTTTATATGAAAGCTCCTCGTTCCTATACTGCTGAAGACGTTGTAGAAATTCAATGTCACGGCGGCATTCAGTCCTTGAAAAAAATCTTAGAGCTTAGCTATAAGGAAGGTGCTCGTCCTGCAGAGCCTGGTGAATTTACTAAGCGTGCCTTTTTAAACGGACGTATTGATTTAACTCAGGCAGAAGCTGTTATGGATATTATTAAATCTCGTAGCGAGGCTTCCTTGAAATTAGCGGTACGTCAGCAAAATGGACAGCTTGCTAAAGCCTTGCGAGATTTGCGTAAGGATTTAGTAGATGTCATTGTAAATTTAGAAGCTGTTATAGATTATCCGGAAGAAGATATTGAAGACGTAACCTTCTCCAAAGTGCAGGAAAGCATTTTAGGCTCCTGTGATAAAATAAATAATCTTTTGGCTCACGCCCACACTGGTAAAATTTTACGTGAAGGTTTGCGTACAGCCATCGTTGGGCGTCCTAATGTTGGTAAATCTAGCTTGCTCAATGCTTTATTAAAGGAAGATAGGGCAATTGTTTCTGAATACGCAGGTACAACCCGTGACGTAATCGAAGAACAGCTTTTGCTGGACGGTGTGCCCTTAGTTCTGGCAGACACTGCCGGCATCAGACAAACTGACGATTTTGTAGAAGCCATTGGCGTAGAAAGAAGTAAACAGCATTTGCAGGATGCAGAGCTGGTAATTTGCGTGGTGGATGGTAGCGTACCTTTAACTGCGGAAGATGAAGCTATTTTGGAAGCTGCCAAGGAAAAACCCTACGTTATTATTGTTAATAAAAGTGACAAGGATATTAATGATAACTTTGTTGCTTTGCAGGAACGTTTTGGCAAGGAGCAAGTCATGGCTCTTTCTGCTAAGACCACTGCTGGTATAGATGAATTCACTGCTTGGCTGAAAAATTTTGTTTACGGCAGTGAAGGCGCATTAAGTGATGGTGTGTACGTGCAAAACGCTCGTCACGAACAATTATTGCGCGAAGCCTTAGGCTTTCTTGAAGATGCAGGTAGCGCTGCAGAAAACATGCTGCCCTATGACTGCATTGTCATTGATGTGCGTAACGCCATTGATTTGTTAGGTGAAATAACTGGCGATACAGTACAGGATGAAATTATTAACCAAATTTTCTCCCGCTTCTGTATTGGGAAATAATTTTTTAGGACTGATAATTTATGGGATTTATTACTGGAAAATATGATGTAATAGTAGTTGGTGCAGGTCACGCCGGCGTTGAAGCTGCTTTGGCTGCAGCTCGTATGGGTGGCAAAACCCTTTTGGCTACACTGTCCTTGGATAACGTGGCGTTAATGCCTTGTAATCCGAGTATCGGTGGTCCGGCAAAAGGTCATCTGGTACGTGAGATAGATGCTTTGGGCGGACAAATGGGTTTAAGTGCAGATAAAGCCTGCATCCAAATGCGCCTTTTAAATACTGGCAAGGGTTACGCTGTTCACGCACTGCGCGCTCAGGAAGATAAACCTTTCTACACAATGATAATGAAGAAATTTGTTGAAAATCAGCCTAACTTAGATTTAAAACAGCTGATGATTGACAAGCTTTTAGTAGAAAATGGCGAAGTTGTAGGTGTTGAAGCTGAAACTGGCGAAATTTTTGAAGCTAAGTGCGTAATTTTAGCGACAGGTACTTATTTGCGTGGTCGTATTGTTTACGGACAAGTAAATTATGAATCCGGCCCCAATGGTTTGCGTAGCGCTAACAAACTTTCCGGTTCCTTATTGGAGCACGGCGTAGAGCTGATGCGTTTCAAAACTGGTACTCCTGCCCGCATTGATGCACGTAGCCTTGACTACAGTAAGATGGAAGTGCAAAATGGCGACGACATCGTGCGTAACTTCTCCTTTTTAAGTGACATTAAGACTAGGGAACAAATTCCCTGCTGGTTGACATATACTAATGCGGAAACTCATAAGATTGTCCGCGATAACCTGCACCTTTCCGGTATGTTCAATGGTTTGGTAGAAGGCGTTGGCCCTCGTTACTGCCCCTCCATTGAAGCTAAACTGGTGCGTTTTGCAGAAAAAGAACGCCATCAGCTTTTCGTTGAGCCGGAAGGCAGAAACACCAACGAAATGTACGTGCAAGGTATGAGCTCTGCTTTGCCTGCTCACGTACAGCTGCAATTTATGCGTACCATTCCCGGTTTGGAAAACTGCCGTATGATGCGTGTAGGCTACGCAATTGACTACGATTGCTTGGATCCCTTGCAATTGAAACCGTCCTTAGAGCATAAAGCAATTAGTGGTTTGTTCAGCGCAGGTCAATCCAATGGCACTAGTGGCTATGAAGAAGCTGCTGCCCAAGGTTTGATTGCAGGCACCAACGCCATGAATAAAATTAACGGACGTGAGCCTCTTGTTTTGCGCCGTGATGAAGCATATATTGGCGTTTTGATTGATGACCTTGTAACTAAAGGCACCAATGAGCCCTATCGTATGATGACTTCCCGTGCAGAATATCGTTTATTGTTGCGCCAAGACAATGCAGATTTGCGCTTGACCGAAAAGGGTAGAGCACTTGGCTTGGTAGACGATTATCGTTACGGAAAATTTACTGAAAAACGTACTGCCTTAGAACGCACCATCGCACAGCTTTCTAGCATGAGCATTTCTCCCAGTGAAGAAAACAATGCTAAACTGGCAGCAATGGGTACTGTGCCCCTGCGTACTGGTAGTAATCTTCTGGAACTGCTCCGTCGTAAGGAAATTACCTACGCAAAACTGCAAGAAGCCTTTGCTTTGCCGGAACTTCACGAACAAGTGGCAGAGCAAGTGGAAATTCACGCTAAATATGAAGGCTACATTGCTAAACAGTACCAAGAAGTTGAACGTGCCTTGAAGCTGGAAAATAAAAAGATTCCCCAAGACATTGATTATAGAGCGATTAAAGAGCTTTCTTCCGAAGCAGCAGAAAAGCTGGACAAGGTAAGACCTACTTCCATTGGTCAAGCCTCCCGTATCAGCGGTGTATCTCCTGCTGACGTGAACGTGCTGATGATTGCTTTGGAATTAAAACGCCGAAAGGAGCAAGACTAATGACCTTTGCAGAAATTTTGGCGGAAAAAGGCAAGGAAGCAGGCTTTGAATTTTCAGAGCGTCAGCTGTGGCAATTTACCAGATACTACGAGCTCTTGGTAGAAACTAATAAAGTGATGAACTTGACTGCCATCACCGAGCCGGAAGAAGTTGCCGTAAAGCATTTTATCGATAGCCTTTTGGCTTACGACAAGGGTTTTGAAAATAAAAGCCTTGCGGATGTGGGAACAGGCGCCGGTTTCCCCGGTGTTCCCTTAAAAATTTATTGCCCCAGTTTGAAAGTAACCTTGATTGATTCCTTAGGCAAGCGTTTGAAATTTTTAGAACAAGTTATTGCAGAGCTTGGCTTGGAAAATATTTCCTGCCAACACCTGCGTGCAGAAGACGCTGGTCGTAACAAAGCCTTTCGTGAAAAGTTTGACCTTGTTACTGCCAGAGCAGTTGCCCGTTTAAGCGTGCTTTCCGAATATTGCCTGCCCCTTGTGAAAAAGGATGGTAACTTCGTAGCCTTGAAGGGTAGCAAATTTGCCGAAGAAATAGAAGAAGGCAAGGCTGCTCTGAAAATTTTGGGAGGCAAGCTCCTAAGTGCGGAGCCTGTGAAGCTTCCAGGTTTAGATGATGGACGCGCAATTATTAAAATTGCCAAGATAAAAGCTACTCCTGCCCAGTACCCCCGTAAGGCAGGAACTCCGGAAAAACAGCCCTTGGGCAGCAAATAATGGAGGATGTTTATGTTTGTTGATGATGGATTTTCTGTTTTAGATACTTGTGGCATTATGGCGCAACCCTCTAGCAACACCCAAGAGGTGAAGGTGGAGAAGATTGCCATTGAAAAAATTGTGCCTAACCCTTACCAACCCCGTAAAACCTTTGATGATGAAGGCTTGGCAGATCTTTCTGCTTCCATTGCTCAATATGGGGTATTGCAACCGCTCCTCGTTGCTCCTGCAGAAAATGGGGATTATATGCTTATTGCAGGGGAACGTCGCTTGCGCGCTTCCAAAATGGCAGAGCTGAAAGAAGTTCCTGTTATTATTAGCCAATACACTTCCCAACAAATTGCAGAGATTGCGCTCATTGAAAACCTGCAACGTGAAGATTTACATTACCTTGAAGAAGCAGAAGGCTATGAGCAATTGATGGAGCAATTCCATTTGACTCAAGAAGCAATGGCAACCAGAGTTGGCAAAAAGCAATCTACCATTGCTAACAAGCTCCGTTTGTTAAAATTAAGCGCTAAGGTTCGTGAAGAATTGCGTAGTGCAGGCTTGACGGAACGCCATGCTCGTGCCCTTTTGAAAATTAAGGACGAGGCTCAACAGCTGGAAGTTTTAGCGGTGGTTGTGAAGAACGCTTACAATGTGCGTCAAACTGAACAGTACATTGAAAAGCTTTTGGAAGAAAAGCAGCCTGAAAAGAAAAAACGTATGCTTATCGTCAACGACGTGCGCATTTACCTCAATAGTATTAAGCAAGTTGTCAATACCATCAAAACTGCGGGTATTCCTTGCGAAATGGAACAGACTTTGGAAAATGACGAGGTTGTTATTCAACTGAGGATTAAAAACCAGAAAAAAGCAAAATAAAAAATTAACTCCGATGTTTTTAAAAAAGCATCGGAGTTTTTGTTTGAGGCGCCAAAAATTGAAATTTTTATATAGTGGACTAATAAAAGTGTTAAAAAATGAAAAGTTTTTATAGTTGACTATATAAAACTTTTAAAAACAAACTAAAAGTCAAAAAGTCAGAATGTTTCACGTGAAACATTCTGACTTTTTCTTATGCATTGTAGTTAAGAAACCAGTGCTGGTATGGAAATATTGAAATAGAAGATTTGTGGTATAATCTAAGTATCAGTTACAAGAAGAGGAGATTATTATGATAACTTTAATAGATGCTTGCAAAATAATTAAAATAGCTGAAGATAATAATCTTAAATTATATATTGATGGTGGTTGGGGAGTAGATGCTTTACTTGGCGAGGTAACAAGGAGTCATAATGATATTGATTTATTTTTAGAAAAAGTAGAGTACCATAAATTCATTGCTTTGATTAGGGATAAAGGGTTTTCTGAAAAGGTAATGGAGTATACTACGAACGATCATACTGTATGGGTTGATAAAGCAGGTAGAATAATTGATTTACATTGTTTTGAAATAATAAATGATGTTCTAATAAGATATGATGGGGAAGTATATCCGTTGAAAATTTTCAGTGGTGTTGGAAAAATTGGGAACTACGATGTTGCGTGTATTGAACCAGTAAGCCAAGTAGTTTTTCATTTAGGTTATGAATTTGACGAAAATGATAGACATGATGTTTTATTGATTTGTAAGAAGTTTGGCATACCTATACCTGAACAATATAAATAAAAGCTGAAAATAACCACTTCACAATAAATAAACATATTATAGGATATTTTATGTTTCAATCACAAATTTTGTGGGATTTGGTGTTTCTAACATATTTCTTTCTGCTAATATCAAATAATTTCAAGAAAAAGTACTCGTCATCAGGATAACCATATCCCTGCCTTCGAAGAGTCTTAATTTTGTTGTTGATCC
>JAFTID010000055.1 GCA_017457085.1 Phascolarctobacterium sp. | reverse complement strand
TCAACAACAAAATTAAGACTCTTCGAAGGCAGGGATATGGTTATCCTGATGACGAGTACTTTTTCTTGAAATTATTTGATATTAGCAGAAAGAAATATGTTAGAAACACCAAATCCCACAAAATTTGTGATTGAAACAAAATATTTTTAAAAATTTTTCACGCGTACTCAAACATCAACTTGTTCCCCTCTTGTTCCAGCACCTTGGTTACTCCGTACTTCATCAACGCCAAAAGGGGTAAGTGGTAATAATATAGACGGAGCTGCTCACGCAAAGAGGACTTCACTTGGTTCATTCCTCTTCTATAATTGAATAGGTTTACCAAATTCACATACTGGAAGTATTTGGCGCTCAGCTCGTCAAATTTCTGTTCCATATCATCTATCCTATCTATAGGTGCACTCAAAAGCCATTCGATATCTTCCATATCTTGCAAAATCTCGCGCATATCGTATTTCTCTTTCAAGCTTTCCATCCATTCAAAAGCGTATTGCAGGTTAATGCTGCCATCCCTATTTATAAGTCCGTAATCGTTAAAAAGCATGTTCAGTCCTCCTTTGCTAAAAGTAATTTGCTAAAGCACTTCTCTTAAAATTATGATACCAATATCCCCAAGACTAGTTGCGTCGCACCTGTTAATTTACTATGAAAAATTAAAACCCACTCTCGCATATTTTGCAGGAGTGGGTTTATTGTTGCTTCTATTTAAATGTAAAGAGTGTTGGCTTTGCGTTCTGCACACAAGGGAGCTAATCTTTGGGTAATTGCTTCCTTAAATTCTGGAGACATGTCTCTCGCTTTTGCAGGACAAATTGCTACGCAACGCAGGCAGGTAATGCACTTTTCTTTATCTGTTTCGTTGGGTGCATCTTTAGGAATTGCGCTAACGGGGCATTGGTCTGCGCATTTGCCACATTTTTTGCAGGCTTCATTTGCCATGGGTTTAGCAGGCACGCCATTAAATTCTTTGTAAGGTTTGTTGCCGGGAACCTTTACTTCTTTAAACATGCCAACTGCGATGCGGGCAGCGATTTGTGTTGCAAAGCGTTCCAGTTCCATTTGGTCTTGCACATCAGGACGGTTAGCTGCAAATTGGCGAACCATAGAATGTTCTGCTACAGCACTGATGGCAGCAATAATTTTAAAGCCTGCACTTTCAGCTACGTCTTTCAGTTCCAGCAAGGTGTCATCAATTTCACGGTTACCATACACAGCCATAAGCACTGCTTTTGCACCGTTGCCTTTAATTTGCGCCAAGCGTTCCAATGCAACAGCAGGAACTCTACCGCCAAAGGAAGGCACAGCAATTACGCACACATCTTGCGGTGCAACTTCAACCTGGGTAAAATCTACAGTTCTATCTGTTAAATCTATATCTTCCACAATACTGCTCAAAGTGTTTGCTACGATGTACGCGCAATTTTCGGTGCCACCTGTGGGGCTAAAAGTTATTTTTAATACTGCCGTAAGTATTCCGCCTTTCAAATAAAACTTCTTTACCTATTATACGACATAAAGAAAGCCACAGCAAATCGCCGTGGCTTACAGTTGTTATATGTAGATTTTAGAGAACCATCATCAAAGTGCCCATTGCGATAAACGCACACCCAACTATTGCTTTGGTAGTAACAGTTTCGTGAAGTACAAGTACAGCAAGTACAATGGTAAAGATAATACTTAATTTATCGATGGGTACAACTTTGGAAGCTTCGCCAATTTGCAAAGCTTTATAGTAGCACAGCCAAGAAGCACCAGTAGCAAGACCGGAGAGAATCAAAAAGATCCAGCTTTTTTGACTGATAGAACTAATACCACCTTGAGCATTGGTCAGAAAAACCATACCCCAGCTCATAATAACTACAACCACAGTTCTGATTGCAGTTGCCAAATTAGAGTTAACTCCTTCAATACCAATCTTTGCCAAAATAGAAACAAGAGCTGCGAAAACTGCAGAAAGTAATGCTAAAACCAACCACATAAACAGAACCTCCTCTATGGTAATTTATAATAATTATTCGTTACTAAAATTATACCTTATTATTTTGACCATTGCAACAATTTTCGAAGAGCTCTCATAAAAAAGATTAAAAATGTTTTCATAAGCTTCCTTTTAAAATGACTCCCTTCATTTTAAAAACTTTCCTCGTTTTTCAGAAATAATCTGCAAAAACACGCAAAATCCGTCATATTCTTGCAGATTACGTGAGAAACAGCAAAAATTCTCAAAATACCTCTATTATTTTATTAAACTTGTTGAACTTTCTACTGTTTTTGTTATAATTAGTCTATGAAAGACTGTGAGAAAGGTTGTGACAACGGTAAGATGAAAGAGATGATCCGTTTACAGGGAATTTCTAAGAAATTCGGCGATCATATAATTATTCCGTCCATCGATTTGACTATTTACGATGGCGAGTTTATTACACTGCTGGGACCCTCCGGCTGCGGCAAAACTACCCTTTTGCGTATGATAGCAGGCTTGGAACAACCTACTGAAGGCAAAATCTTTTTAGATGATGAAGATGTAACCAAGCTGCCCCCCTATAAACGTGACGTAAATATGGTTTTCCAAAATTACGCATTGTTCCCTCACATGACTGTTGAGGAAAATATACATTTCGGTCTTAAAATGAAGAATGTTCCCATGGACGAACAAAAAGAACGTGTGGAACAAGTTTTGTACCTTACACAACTGGAAGAATTACGCAAACGTCGTCCCCAACAAATGAGTGGCGGTCAACAACAACGTGTTGCCATTGCCCGTGCCCTCGTTAATAATCCCAAGGTTTTGCTCCTTGACGAACCTTTGGGCGCACTGGACTACCAATTGCGTAAAAACCTGCAATTAGAATTGAAGAATTTGCAACGCGGTTTAGGCTTGACCTTTATCTACGTTACCCATGACCAAGAAGAAGCTTTGACCATGAGCGACCGCATCGTTGTTATGAATAAAGGTGTTATCGAGCAAGACGATAACCCGGATACCATTTACCACAGCCCCAAAACCAAATTCGTTGCTAAATTCATCGGTGAAAGTAATTTCTTTGAATTTGAAGAAGGCTCAACTAGCGTTGTACGTCCTGAAAAACTTAACCTGTGCCCCGAAGACGAAGAAAATCCGAATCATCCGGAAACACGCCTGTATGGTACTGTTGTAGACGTTGTTTTCTACGGCACCATTGATAAAGTTTTTGTACGCTTGGACAATTCCAACCAAACTGTTGTAGCTTACCAATATTTTGACGATGTTAAACGTTGGCAACCTGATGAACGTGTTGGCATCTGGTGGCAGCCTCAAGACGAGGTGATCGTACACAAATGAGAAACGGAAAATTGATGGTTGCACCAACCGTACTCTGGCTGAGTTTCTTCTTTGTAGTACCGCTGCTAATCGTAGTGGCAGTATCCTTCGCCAGTCGTACTCCTTACGGTCAAGTAATTTTTGACTGGACCTTGGGCAACTACGCTCGCTTTACTGAAACCTTATACTTGTCCATTTTTGCGGATACGCTGCTTGTGGCACTGGTTACTACGGTGCTGACAATTATTTTGGGTTATCCGTTGGCATATTTCATTGCCCAATTACCCCAAAAATGGCAGCAACCCGGTTTGATTCTGGTAATGATTCCCTTCTGGATTAACTTTTTGATTCGTTCCTATGCGTGGGTAATCATTTTAAGAACTCAAGGCGTGTTGAACACCATCTTGCTGAAGTTTGGTTTAATTGACCAGCCTTTGCAAATGCTGTACAACGAGGTTGCCGTTATGCTTGGTATGGTGTATGCCCTGCTGCCTTTCATGGTTCTTCCTATTTATGTATCCATTGAACAGCTGGACCACCGTTTACTGGAAGCAGCTTCCGATTTGGGGGCTTCTCCCTTTACTGCGTTCCGCAAAGTTACCCTGCCCTTGACCATGCCCGGTATTGCGGCAGGCACAATTTTGGTATTTATTTCTTCCTTAGGTATGTTTGTAGTACCTGACGTTATGGGCGGTGCGAAATCTGCGCTGATTGGCAACTTGATTCAAAACCAATTCCTGTCAGCACGCGATTGGCCTTTTGGCGGCGCCCTCTCCATCGTACTGGCAGCACTTTCCTTAGTTCTCATCGTGCTGTACTACAAAGCACTTTCTGCTCAACAAGGAGGTGGTAAAAATGCCGAAGACATGGCGTAGTCACGTATTATGCGCGTACGCAATGGCTATTTTGGCCTTTTTGTACTTGCCCCTGTTGATTTTGGCGTTGTATTCTTTTAACGAATCTCGCATCAACGCTGTTTGGAGCGGCTTCACTTTAGACTGGTATTTGTCTTTGTTCAAGAACCGTCGCGTTCTGGAAGCCCTTACCAACAGTTTAATAGTAGCTTTCGCTTCTACAATTGTTTCTACAGTTTTGGGAACAACTGCGGCAATCGCTCTTAACAAATATCAATACAAATACAAAAACGTAATCAACGGTCTTTTGTATTTGCCTATCTTGATTCCGGAAATTGTTATGGGCCTTTCCTTATTGGTACTCTTTAGCCAAACCCATATACCTCTTGGCAAAACCTCTTTGATTTTGGCACATATCACTTTCTGCGTATCCTTCGTGGTAATTACGGTTAACGCTCGTTTGGAAGGTATGCGCCCCGAACTGGAGCAAGCTGCAATGGATTTGTACGCTACTCCGTTCCAAACTTTCCGTTACGTAACCCTGCCCTTGGCAATGCCCGGTATCGTAGCTGGCGCGCTGATGGCGTTTACTCTTTCCATTGATGATTTCATCATCAGCTTCTTTGTGGCAGGTCCTAACTCCACTACCCTGCCCCTGTACATTTACGCAATGGTTAAGCGTGGTATCTCTCCGGAAATCAACGCTCTTTCTACCTTGCTGATGCTTGCAATTATTGTTCTGGTTGTACTGGCACAAGTGCTGCAACCTCAACATGTATCTAAAAAAGAAGAATAATCTTAAACTGGAGGTCTGAAATGAAAAAATTACTCTCTCTTCTCATTGCTTTGGTAGCTTTTGCTATCGTAGGCTGTGGCGGCGGCGACAAAAAATCTGAAGGCAAAGGTGAACCTCAGGTTTTAAATTTATTCAGTTGGGCCGACAATGTTGATCCCGCAGTTATCGAAAGATTTGAAAAAGAAAACAACTGCAAAGTAAATTATGACGTATTCGCTAACAACGAAGAACTTTTGGCTAAGCTTCAAGCTGGCGGCGCACAATACGATGTAATCCAACCTTCCGATTATATGGTAACCACTTTGGTAAAACTGGGTATGCTGGAAGAACTTAATCACGCAAACATTCCCAACACCAAAAACATCGTAAAAAGCCTGCAAGCTCCCTCCTATGACCCCACTGGTAAATACAGCGTGGTTTACACTTGGGGCATGACCGGTATCGTTTACAACAAAAAGTACATTAAAGAAGCTCCCACTTCTTGGAGCGATTTGTGGAAGGACGAATACAAAGGTCGCATCATTCTTTTGAACGACAACCGCGAAGTTATCGGTATGGCTCTGAAAAAGAATGGTCATTCCAATAACAGCTTGAACCCTCAAGAAGTTGAAGCAGCAGTAAAAGATTTGAAAAAACTTGCTCCCAACGTTCTTGCTTTTGATACTGATACCATTAAACAAAAATTTATCGCTGAAGAAGCTTGGATTGGTACTATGTGGACTGGCGATGCTAGCTACACCTACAAAGACAACAAAGATATTGGCTTTGTAGTTCCTAAAGAAGGCGCAACCATTTGGGCAGATACCTTTGCAATTCCCAAAGGTGCTCCTCATAAAGAACTTGCTGAGAAATTCATCAACTTTATGTACGACCCGAAAGTTAGCGCACAAAACTACGAATACATTGGCTACAATGACCCCAATGAAAAAGCTGCGGAATTCCACAGTGAAGAATTCAAAAATGACCCGATGCTGAAAATTGGTCGCGATAACATCGACAAAGGCGAATGGCTTACCGATATTGGCGAAGCACTCACTATGTACGACCGTTTCTGGACCGAACTGAAAACCGGCAAATAAAAACACAAGTAAAGCCTACAACAGGAAGATTTTGTTCCAAAGTTGTAGGCTTTTTTATTATTTATAAAAAAATTACTTGTTTTTGTAAAAATACTGTATACAATCTGCTTTTTTTGAAAACCTCTGTTATAATACATTCATAAGTAATTATACAAAATTCTAATTTACTTAATCTATTCTTAGGGGGTTTTTTTATGAACTTATCAACAAAAATTTTGATTGCCCTTGGCTTGGGTATCATCGCAGGCTTGCAACTTGGTGCTGAAGGTGCAGCGTTTGCGAAAGCTTGGATTGGTCCTTTGGGTACCATCTTCATGAACCTGATTAAAATGGTTATCGTTCCTCTGGTATTCTCCTCTTTGGTTATGGGCGTTTGCGGTTTGGGTGACGTTAAAAAACTCGGTCGCATTGGCTTCAAAACTGTAGCTCTCTATTTGGTAACCACCGCATTCGCAATCGCTCTTGGTATTGCGTTTGGCGTATTGGTAGAACCCGGTGCTGGTTTGAATATGTCCACTGAAGGCTTGAAAGTAACTGCAAAAGCAGCTCCGCCTATCATGAAAGTTATCATCGATATCTTCCCGACCAACCCGTTGGGTGCAATGGTTAAAGCTAACATGCTGCAAATCATCCTCTTCGCTCTCTTCGTTGGCGTTGGTATCGTAGCAGTTGGTGAAAAAGCAGAAGCTTTGAAAAACACCATCGACGGCTTAGCAGAAGTTTGCTACAAAATGGTTGGCATTATCATGAGCTTCGCTCCTATTGGTGTATTCGGTTTGATTACTCCGGTAGTTGCAGCTAATGGTCCTGCAGTTCTCCTTCCGCTTCTGAAAGTTATCATCTGCGTATATGTAGGCTGCTTGCTCCACGCTATCGTAGTTTACGGCGCATTGGTTGCTACTCTGGGCAAAACTTCCCCGATGGCATTCTTCAAAGGTGTTGCTCCGGCTTCCATCTTGGCATTCTCCTCTTGCTCCTCCTCCGGTACTCTGCCGCTGACCATGGACTGCATGCGTAAAATGGGCGTAAGCCAAAACATTTCTTCCTTCGTACTTCCTTTGGGCGCTACCATTAACATGGACGGCACCGCATTATACCAAGGCGTATGCGCACTGTTCGTAGCACAAATCTACGGCGTAGAACTTACCGGCGCACAATACATGACCATCATGTTGACCGGTACCTTGGCTTCCATCGGTACTGCAGGCGTTCCGGGCGCAGGCTTCATCATGTTGACCATGATTTTGACCGCTCTTGGTCTTCCCCTCGAAGGCTCTGCTCTTATCGCAGGTATCGACCGTATCCTCGATATGCCGCGTACCTCCGTTAACGTAACTGGTGACGCAGCTGTTACCTTGATTGTTGACAAATCTGAAGAAGCTTAATCGCTCACACACTCTACAGAATTTAAAAGCTCGCTCCAAAAGGAACGAGCTTTTTTATTTGGATATAGCTTATAAAATACTGGACATCTACTTTTAAAAAGAATGGCTATAATTATAATGTTTTTGCCTTAACCTTTGTAGTATATGTATACCCACTCATAGCAATAAGAATAATCCCTGCACAAATAATTACTAGCCTTGTCGGTAGGAAGTGCCCTAAGGCACCACCTAGAAGCGGTCCTACAAAGCCACCTGACATCTGTGCTGAGGTTACCAGTCCGAACGCCTTGCCACGAATAGATTGGTCCGTTACCTCTGCCAAATTAGCGTTGATATTGGGTATTGCCCCTGCTAGGAACAAGCCGTAAACAAATTGCACAACAGCGAATTGATACACATCAATAGTGAAGAATTTAAACAAGTTTACCACGCCAGCACCCAAGGTAATGTAGCAGAAGGTCTTAACATAGCCGTACTGCTGTCCCCTCTTACCCCAGAAAGGCGCGGCCATAATACCGGAGATACCTGCCAAGGAGAAGATAATTCCTGCCATTTGAATGGTTTCGTCATCTACCTTGCCCATCAGCTGACCAACGTAAATCGTTATGAGAGGTTGCAGTAGCATAATACACACTTGAATCAAAAAAAACATCATCATCGTGTAAAGAATGCCTTTATTTTTAAGAGCCTCCCTCAAATCGCTGATAAGGTCCACCTTTTTGTTCCTGCGTTCCTCGCTAATGGAAACGTCACGCACGAGAAATATTACCAGCAAAGTGGAAATGGTCAAGCACACGCTACTGAGCCAGAAAGAAGCACGAATACCGAACCAGCTACTCAGGTAGCCACCAATCAGTGGTCCTAAAATACCACCACTGGATAAAGCAGTCTGCATTAGTCCCATACCCCAGCCCATCTTATCCACAGGTAATGTAGATGAAACTAAGGACATTGATGCAGGAACAAATCCACTGATTAAACCAATTAACCCGCGAATTACAAGGAACTGGTACTCGTCCTGACACATTGCAGACATGACGTAGGTTACTACCAAGCCGATGCCTGCGCGTATCGCCATTCGCTTCTGCCCTACCTTGTCAGCCATGGCTCCCCAGTAAGGCGCCATCATCGCCGCAAAGAAGAAGGTTATGGAATAGACAAGCCCACTCCAAAAGCTGACGTTATCTGGACTTACGCCCAAATCCTTGAGCAAAAAGACGGGCAGGAAGGGTACGCACATAGTATAACTGGAGGCGGCGAAAAATACGCCTACCCACAAAACAGCAAGGTTTACCTTCCAATTTATTCTGTTATCGCTAAGTTCATTTTGAAACAAAGCCACCTAATCATCTCCGAAAAAGTTTTACAAATATATTATACCACTATGTAAAAAGCTTGTTACCCACGCAACGAAAAAATTATATTCAAATACTGTACAACTTTTTTCAACAACATCTTTATACAAAGCAAAAATTCCTGTATAATATAAGAAATATGTTTAAAAGGATGTGTAATCTTGAAGCCATATACTCTGCAAGAATTAGAAGAACGTGGACTTTTCTCCAGTCTGCTTAACGGCAAACCCGTACAAAATGCGTGGGCTGAGATTAATAATATTTTGGTAGAAGCTGAAAAAGCTCAAGACCTTACTGCTACCCAAGTTAACAGCGCTATGAAAAAATGGGGCGCTAAAATGGACGAAACCACTTTGGAACAACGTAGTGGTATTTACCGTAAGCTTGCTGACGTAATCTACAGCGAAGCTCAAAGCGAAGAAGACGAACTTTTTACTCAAGGCAAACACTTGGCAGAAGTTCTGCAACTGCCTCCCCATTTAGTAAAACTGGCAGACAAAGGCGCAAAAATGGGTGCTTACTATAATCGTTGCGCTGCTCTTTTGACTGGCGAAGAAAAACTGGACATTCACGCTTTAAACAAAGTGTTCAGCTACGATTATGAAGATGGCTTCGCAATTCGCCGCCAAGCTTTTGACGACCACTTCAACAAAATTTTTGACGGCATCTCCGAAACCAGACGTTTCTCTCTTGAAGTTGAAGACGGCTTGATTGAAGACTGCAAAACCTTGGATATTCCCTACGAATTTAAACCGCACATTTCTGCTGCGTTGGAAAAATATCGTGGCATCTGGAACGCAGAAAACCACGAAGTTACTGCACTGGAAATTAACCTGCCCTTGGAAAAAGACGAAGCTTGCTACGCTTACGCTAACAGCGGCTTCTGCGAACACAAGGTGGTTGAACGCGAAGATAACTACTTCGAATTGACTCGTAAGTTCAGCATTGATGAAACCGTTTCCTTTAAAGGCGAGCATATCGAACACCCCACTATCAAAGAAGAAACTACCATTTTGGTTGAACTGGGTTACTTCTTCCTCACCAACAAACGCGTTATCTTCTTGGGACAAACCTTGCAAAAAGCAATTTCCCTGAGCGATATCGAAAGTGCTGACTTCGACGGTATGAGCTACATCACCTACCATACAAAAAAAGACGGCGACCTCATCTTCAAATACAGCGATGAATCTGCTGAAGTTATGTACATCATCTTTAACCGTGTGAAAAAGGGCGAAGTGAAGTAATAAACTCCATATAAACAATAAAAAGACCTGCTTACGCAGGTCTTTTTATTTGAATTTTACATGCATTCTTTAATAGCGGAAGCCATTCTCTTAATACCTTCAACAATTCTTTCGTCCGGCATATTGGAGTAGTTAACGCGCATGCTACGGTCAGTTTTGCCATTGGGATAGAAAGCGTCGCCAATTACAGCAGCAACTTTCATTTCAATACATTTATTGAAAACTTTGCGAGCGCTTACACCTTCGGGCATGGACAGCCACAGGAACAAACCACCTTCTGGATGAGTCCAAGTGCAGCCTGCGGGAAGTTCTGCTTCCATGGTAGCAAGGATAAGGTCACGACGATGACGATAGAGTTCAACAATTTTTGCAACATGAGCATCAAGGTCATAAGCATCCATAAATGCATCTGCAACACCTTGGTCAAAGTTGGAGGTGTGCAAGTCAGCACTTTGTTTGATTTTGATGAATTGACCGAGCAATTCTTTTTCTGCTGCTACCCAACCAAGACGCAAACCCGGACAGAACACTTTGGAGAAAGTGCCAAGGAACATTACCAAGCCTTTGGTATCCATGGATTTCAAGGAAGGCAGAATTTCGCCTTCAAAGCGCAGTTCGCCGTAGGGGTTATCTTCCAGAACGGGCAGGTTGTGTTTATTGACAACTTCCATAAATTGTTGACGGCGTTCCATGGACCAGGTACGACCAGTCGGATTTTGGAAGTCAGGAATTACATAGATGAATTTGCAGTTGGGAGTGGTTTCCAAAATTTTATCCAATTCTGCAGGAATCAGACCGCCATCATCGGTGGGAACTTCTACGAAGGTAGGTTCATAAGCGTTGAAAGCGTTGAGTGCGCCCAAGTAAGAGGGGCTTTCACACAAAACAACATCGCCAGGGTTCAAGAACAATTTGCCTGCAAAGTCAAGGCATTGTTGGGAACCAGTGGTAATAAGAATTTCATCGGGGTCTACGTTAGTATGATATTTATCTGCCATACGTTTCGCAATTTTAGCACGCAGGGACGGACGACCTTCGGTAGTTGCATATTGCAACAGTTGGCGACCTTCCTTCATTACTAAGTCATGGGAAACTTTAGCAATTTCTTCAACGGGGAACAGTTCCGGTGCCGGCAAACCACCAGCAAAGGAAATGATGTCCGGTTGTGCAGTCAATTTCAAAAGTTCACGAATTTCGGAAGCTTGCATGCGTTCCATACGTTTAGAAAAGTTCATAATAATCTCTCCCTCATTTGCTTCTTGCAAAATAATATATAAATAATTGTAGCACTTTCCCCTGCTATGGACAAGAGAAAGTGCTATGAATCATTAAACTTCTTAAATTAGGACATCAAGCTGTAAACTTTTTTACGCTTTAATCAGACCTTTTTCTTCCAAGAATTCTGCCAAGAATTTACCAATTTTGTTGGTGAGTTTCAAGCAGTTTTTCAGATGGTCTTTGGTGTTGAATTCAAACGGCATCAAGTCTTTGCACATGGTGGAGCCGAATTCTGCTTCAAAGCGGTCATGGAATTCTTTGCTTACGGGATAAATTTCGCTCAGCGGTTTTTCAGAAGGATGGTTACGACCAACCAAAGTGCTGATTACCATAGTGCAGCCTACCAATGCGCCGCAGATGTGACGAGCATGACCAATGCCACCGCCAAAGCCAGAGCACAGACGCAGTGCGTTGTCATCAATGTCAATGCCAGCTTCCTTACGGAAGGTTTCTACAATTGCTTCGCAGCAGTTGAAGCCTTGTTTAAAGTTGTTACCTACTGCCATACCCATTTTTTCGCTAAATTCACTCATGATTTTTCCTCCTTTTACCATTCACGCTCACGCAAAGCATCTTCTAAGGGAATATCTATCTCGAACCATTCTAAGATGTATTCCAATGTTGCCGCAATACTTTCGCTTGCTACGGTTTCAATTTCACTATCCTGATCCCAAAATTCCTGTTGCATGCTATTGATGAACATGGTAAATTCGTCAAGCTTATCTTGCACATAATCGATATTTGTCAAATCGGAGCCTTCCAAACTCTCGATTAAGTGAATGAACTGCCATTTAATTTTGTCCACCAGATATTGAGGATAATAGGTGTCCTCGTACATGTTTTGCAGCAAGACATACTGGTCATCAAACTTATCCATAAAGTTTTTGTCTCTCCTATTTTTTCCTATCAGATTCGGTTGCGTAGGGCCAGCCACTCATACCGCCTTCAAGGCTGTGTACGTTTTCATAGCCCAAGCCACGCAAAATGCATTCAGCTTCGTAACCACGCAGGTCAATTTGACAAGAGGTAATAATTTTTTCACCGGGTTTTACAGGCAAGTCTTTGCCTTTTTCACGGAGTTCGCCCAAGGGCAGGTTAACTTTGTTTTCAATGCCAGCGATACGGTTAGCCGCAAACTCGCCGGGAGTACGCACGTCAACGAAAAGATAACCGGGTTCTTTTTTCATTGCTTCAAAATCTTTGGGGTTAATGCCATTCATTTGACCTTGCAGTTTGTTGTGAAGTACGTTTGCCGCAGTTGCAACGTTGTCGATAGGTCCATTGAAAGGCGGTGCATAAGCAATGTCAAAATTGGAAAGGTCTTCCAGCTTCGCGCCCAAGGAAATTGCTGCTACCAAAGTGTCGATACGTTTATCAACGCCACCACGACCAACAGCTTGTACACCCAGTACGCGTTCAGTACCTTCTTCAGCAATAAGCTTCAGAACGATATTTTTCACGCCAGGCATATAGCCTAAACGGTCACTGCCAGGAACAACAACTGCTTTAAATTTCAAACCTGCTGCCGCTGCAGTACGCTCGTTCAAGCCTGTAGCACCTGCTTGCCAGTCAAGGATTTGGCATACGCCCGTACCAAGCACGCCGGGATATTTAATACCATCACCGCAGATATTGTCTGCGATAACTCTGCCATGTTTGTTAGCAGTAGATCCCATAGGGGTGAAAATCTTTGCACCACTTACGCGGTGAGTATTTTCTGCACAGTCGCCACCTGCGTAAATTGCCGGGTCACTGGTTTGCAGATATTCGTTAACTGCGATGCAGCCAGTAGGTCCAATTTCCAAACCTGCTGCCTTAGCCAGCTCTACGTTAGGACGAACACCAACAGCTACGATTACCAGTTGCGCAGGAATTTCACGTTTATCTGTTTGTACAGCACTTACAACGCCGTCAGTAGCCACAAAACCTACGGTCTTTTCTTCCAAATATAAGTTGATGCCTGCTTTTTGCAAAGGCTTCTTCACTAAATCAGCAAGCTCTTTATCAAGCATTTGAGGCAAAATTCTATCTTGCATTTCAACAATGCTGGTAGTCAAGCCACGTTTATGGAAGGCTTCTGCAAGTTCCATGCCAATAAAGCCAGCACCGATGATTACCACGTCAGTTACGCCACGTTCCGCAATTGCAGCTTCTACAGCGTGTACGTCCCAAGGGAACCAGAAGCTGTGAATACCTTGGGCATCTGCATTGGGCAGAGGCAGTTTCACAGGAGTGGAGCCAGTACCAAGCACCAGAACATCGTACTCTAAAACTTTTTCTTCACCAGCTTCAACGTAGGTAACGGTCTTTGCTTCGCGGTTAATGGAAGTTACGTTACAACCAGTACGCGCGTCAATACCTTTTACACTTTTAAAGAAAGCAGCATCGCGGGGAATACCTTGGGGAGTATGGTCAAACTGATTAAAGTTTTTAACATCTCCGCTGATAAAGTATGGGAAACCGCAAGCACCATAGCTCAGTTGCGGGCCACGTTCCAAAACGATGATTTCTGCATCTTTATCACGACGGCGCAGACGTGCAGCTGTTTTCATGCCAGTTGCCACGCCACCGATAATTACAACTCGTTTTGCCATTTCTTCACGCTCCTTGCGTAGTTTATACAGTTCTAATTCTACATTATGTATGGATTTCCCTTTAAAAATTCTGAATATAAGAATATTAAAACTAAAGGCCACATCTAACCATTCGGTCATATGCAGCCTTCAAGCCTAAGTTAAATTACAGAACGTTTTCGTCTGCGGAAACTTCTTCAATATTATTTTTTTCAGCGTAGCCAGTGAGAATCAGAGTCAAAGCACCGTCGCCAGTTACGTTACAAGCAGTACCAAAACTATCTTGCAATGCGAAAATGGTGAGCATCAAAGCAGTACCAGTAGCATCGAAGCCCAGTACGCTGGTGATAAGCCCAAGGGAAGCCATTACAGTACCACCGGGAACACCAGGAGCACCAATTGCAAATACGCCCAACAGCATGCAGAACAGAACCATATCTCCAAATGCAGGCAGAGTGCCGTACAACACTTGGGATACTACCATTACGAAGAATACTTCGGTAAGCACGGAGCCGCACAGATGGATGTTAGCAAACAGAGGAATACCAAAGTTTACCAAGTCTTTACGCAGAACTTTAGATTTCAGCGCGCAACGCAATGCGATTGCCAAGGTAGCAGCAGAAGACATGGTGCCAACTGCGGTAATGTACGCAGGGCCATAATGTCTGAGAACTTCCATGGGATTTTTGCCAGAATAAGCGCCACCCAACAAATAAAGCACTGCCAACCAGATGTAGTGACCTACCATTACGATAGCAACTACCATCAGGAATACAGGCAATTGTTTGGTGATACTGCCTTCATAAGACAATGCGCAGAAGGTGCAAGCGATGAATACGGGCAACAAAGGAATAACAACTTTGGTTACGATTGCCAATACGATTTGTTGGAATTCTTCCAAGCATTTGGTAATAGTGGTGGAGTTGGTCCAAGCAGCAGCGAGGCCAACCAAAACAGAAAGCACCAAAGCACTCATAACGCTCATGATGGGAGCAATTTTCAAATCAAAGAGCAGTTTCGGCAAATCCTTCAAGCCATCTACCGCAGGGGTGATGTTCAAAGAAGGAATAATGCTGTAACCAGCAAAGGTGGAGAAGAAAGCTGCACCAATAGAAGATACATAAGCCAAAATAATTGCGAGACGCAGCATAGTGCTTGCGTTTTTACCCAAGCGGGTAATGGACGGTGCGATAAAGCCAATGATAATCAGCGGAACGCAGAACATGATGATATTACCAAGGAGGCTTTTACAGGTAAGGATCACCTGCATTAAAGATTCATTTGCCCCAAGGCCAACCACAATACCTAATACTACGCCAACAACAAGGCGTACAGGCAGGCTACCTAAAAAGTTACCCATTTTTTCACACTCCTTTTTTATAAATTTTATTTGGGTTACATATAGATATAATAGTCTAAAACCAAGAATACTTCAAGGGATTTTGGCAAATTTGTGAAATAAAAAAGCAGTGTCTCGCAAGAAACACTGCTCTATATTTAAAGAGATAACTAAAAAATCATCAGAAGTGCTGGAAGGCGCGAAGCAGTGAAATTCGTGAAGCGAAGGCGTACTTGAAGTACGTCAAGCAAACGAATGAACTGCGACAAAGCATAACAGCGCTTATAATGATTTTGCCTATGCGAAGAACCAGTTCATGATCAGCATAGCGCAAAGTGCGTTAAGCAAGCTCGCGCTCATCAGCAAAGGCCAATATCTTTTGGGAACGTCTGCTACGCCCAAGAGACGGCCCATATATTGAAGTTGCGCACCCAAAAGGAAGAACGCAGGCATCAAAATAGTAATGTGACGCGGTTCCAAGATGCCGTTAGCAAACATGCTTGCTGCCAAACCTACAGAAGCAGAGCTGGAAAGCCAAGCGGTCAGAAGAACGGTAACTGCTTCACCGGGCAAGCCGAAGATGAACATCATAGGGCCAAAGATTTCGCCAACAAATTTCATAACGCCCAAAATACGCAGTACTTCGGAAACAGCATACGCCATCAAAATGTTGGGAACCAAGTTGTTAACGGCAATGTTAAAGCCTTTGCGGGCACCGATGATGAAAATATCAAAGGGGTTATTTGTAGGATGTTTAGCTTGATTATTATTGCTCATCTTGGAAATCCCCCTTATAGAATAAATTCAACATAATGCGTACGTAAATTGCGCCTACAAATTTAAAGATAAAGATTAAAGAGAACGGAATCAAAAGTGCGCAGGTCAAATTAGCAAAAAGTGCGGAACCAATCATAAAATAGTTCGCAATCATACCAGCACCGGAATATTGCCAGGCTCCCATGATTACCAAATCTTTTTTGTTAATAAGACCATCGTCATACAAACCTTTGGTCAAAACTGCACCTGCGTCAGTAGATTGCAAGTCGGTAATCAAAGCCAAGCCAGTCAAGCCAGGAATGCCAAGCAAAGGTTTCAAGAACGGAGTCAAGCATTTTTGTGCAGCCTTAATCGCACCATAGTGGTCAAGCACTTCAATCATACCAAGGGCGAACATAACGCTAGGTACGAGAGTCAGCGCAAAGAGGAAGCCACCACGAGCACCTGCACCGCCACTACCAACAAAGGTAGATTTGCCAGTAGCTTGAATAGCACCAAACTTACCGGTCAAAGTAGTAAAGTCAAATGCACTCAACCATTTCATTTCCGGGAATTTTACCAATAAACCGGAGAAAAACAAAATAGCAACGAGCAACGCAATAAAGCCCTTAGGACCAACCTTCCATTCATCAGGATTATAGGAAGATTTCTTAGGTTCTTTATTTTCTTCAGACATCAAAATCCCTCCAGATAAAAAATTCTGCATACATATACTCTCTATGTAACGCAATAAGTAAATTATACCTAAATTCCTTACCCTCTGTCAACGAAACACACCTCATTTGCTTGTGTTTTAGGGTGCAATATGTTAAAATCCAAATGAAATACGACTATTATTTTTAATCAACAATATAAGAAAATTTATACAAGGAGAACACCATGACTACCTTAAACGTAAAAGAAATTTATCACGACTTACACCAAATGCCAGAACTGGGTTTGGAAGAATACAAAACCTCTGCTTATTTGGCAGATGCTTTGGAAAAATTAGGCTATGACGTTACCCGAAACGTTGGCGTAACTGGCGTTGTAGGCATTGAAAAGGGCGAAGAAGAAGGCCCTGTAATGCTGCTGCGCGCTGACATGGACGCACTGCCCTTCGTAGTTGACGGTAAGCCTGTAAACATCCACGCATGCGGACACGATGCTCACAGCGCAATGCTTCTTGCCGCAGCTTCCGTACTCAAAGGCAAAATCAAACGTGGCACTTTGAAAATCTTGTTCCAACCTGCAGAAGAAACCTTGAAAGGCGCTCTTGGCGTAATTGATGCTGGCATTTTGGAAGATGTAGATATGGCTTTAGGTCTCCACATCCGTCCGGTACAGGACATTCCCTTCGGCACCCTTTCCCCCGGCGTAAAACATTCCTCCAGTACTTTCGTTAAAGTTGTTCTGCACGGACGTAGCGCTCACGCTTCCCGTCCCCACCTTGGCGTAAACACTATCGAAGCGGCAGCTGCCATCATCCACAGCGTTGGTGCTATCAAAATGAACCCCAACTTTTCTTGGAGCTGCAAACCTACCATCATCAACGGTGGCGGCACTGCAACCAATATCATTCCTGACTGCACCTCCATGATGTTTGACATTCGTTCCCAAACTAACGAAATTATGAGTGAACTGTTGGAACGATTCCAAAAAGTAGTACGCTCCGTAGCTGAAGCCTTCGAAGCAGAAGCAGAAATCATCTTCCTCGGTGGCGTAATCCCTGCTGCAGTTTTAGACGACGAGCTTACCGCAGAAGTTGCCGAAAGCATTAAAGAAGTAGTTGGCGAAGAAAACCTTATGCCCGTACTGAACAACACCGGTGGCGAAGACTTCCACTACTTCGCAAATAAATATCCTAATCTGAAAGCTGCTTACTTTGGCGTAGGCGTTGCCGCAGAACCGGGACTCCACGCCCCCAACATGCACTTTGATATTGAAGGCTTGCAAAACGGCGTAGACGTTCTAGTGAATATAACCTTGAAGAAATTGGGATAATAACGAAATTTAAAAAAGCACATATAAATGAAGAAACAGGCTCTGCCCACAAAAGGTAGAGCCTGTTTTTGTTTAAATCTTTATCATTTCGTTAAGCTGTTTAGTAATATCACGTCCGCCATACATAATGCGAACTATATTAACCACTTTTAATTTTTCGACTACTAAATAAAAAATTAGATATTTCCCAACTGAAAACACTCTAAGTCCATAACTAGACCAAGGTTCCTTATCGTACAATTTATACCGCATTGGCATTTCGTTTAGATTCAGTACTTCATTCATAATCCTTTGTGCTAATCTACCTGCTGCGTCTGATGCTAAAAGCTTAAAAGCGACATACTCATAAATACTTCTCAAATCACGCTTTGCTTGTGCTGAATAAATTATACTATATGTCATATACCATAATCTCTTTTCATTTCTGCCTCAACCTCTTCAGCAGAAAAAACTCTGCCTTGATTAAGGTCATCAATACCTTTCTTAATTTCTTTATCAAACTGTTCTTGCGTTAAAGAACCATAAGCGATTGGTTCTCCAGCAGGCAATTTCAATTCAAACGGAATACCTTTTTGTAGTACAATTTGTCTCAAAAACATATTCATAGCGCTTGACATAGATATTCCCAATTTTGCAAGAATAAGTTCTGCCTGCTCTTTTACTTCAGGCTCTATTCTCGTAAAAACAGTAGATGTTCTACTCATTTTAATCGCCTCCTTCAATGAAAGGATAGCATAATTGATTGCAAACAGCAAGACATTAGCAAGCACAACGCGGTCTTAAAAACTAATTTTTCACTTCATCGCATCCCTCCAATCTTCTTTTATCTTTCTACAAATTTTTATCTTCACCCGTTTTTATTTTGCGATTTTGTGAAATCCACGTGAACTTTCAAAATAAATTACATAAATATCCAAAGCATAGCGTAGCTCCATAACATCCCCCTTGCAAAACACCTCTCATTATTATATAATCATCTTCCAATCTAAAATGTGAGGTGTTGCAAATGAAAAAGTTCGTTGCTTACGAAAAGCTTTCCAAAAAAGAGCAAAAGAAACTTAACGCAGAAAAACGTAAAACTTGGGGCGATGTAAAACCTATCACCAAAGTAAAACCTTCTGCAAAACTTTATAATCGCAAAAAGAAACAGGATTTAACCTCTTATACCGAAGTTAAATCCTGTTTTTGTTTTGTCTCTTAAATTTTGAAATTACATTTCCGGTTGGTAAACTGCAAGCGCTTCCAAAGCCAATGCGTAGCCAGCAAAGCCTAAACCGCAAATTTGACCAATGCAGCCAGCCGCAGTTACAGATTTATGACGGAACTCTTCACGCGCGTGGATATTGCTGATGTGAACTTCAATAGCAGGAATGTTCACAGCCTTCAAGGCATCAAGCACTGCCACGCTGTAATGGGTAAGTGCCGCCGGATTGATAACTATACCATCGTACACACCATAAGCTTTTTGAATGGCAGTAACAATGTCGCCCTCATAATTGCTTTGCACCAAATCCACATGTACGCCTAATTTATCAGCAGCAGATTCGATATATGCGCACAAGCTTTTAAAATCACGACGACCATAAATATTTTTTTCACGCACACCCAACATATTAATATTGGGACCATTCAACACTAAAATTTTCTTCATTATTTTACCCCCCTGACATAATTAACCAGTTTTTCTACTGTTTCTTCAGACGGACCATTGTTGCCAATGATGTAGGTTGCATATTCCTTATACAATTCAATACGGTCTTCGTACAACTTGAACAAACGCAGTTTATCTTCGCTGAGCAAAGGACGCACCACGTCGTTAATAGTTTCGTAAATTTTTTCAGGCTTGCGATCAATGAAAACAATAACTCCGTTTTCAGAAAGCAGTTCCATATTTTCCTTGCGTGTTACTGCACCGCCGCCAGTAGCAATAATTACGCCTTCCTTCTCCGCAAGATACTTTAGCGTGCGGGTTTCTGCTGCACGGAAGGCAGCTTCACTTTCCACAAAGAAGTCTTCTATGGTACGATGTTCACGCATTACCAGCACTTCGTCCGCATCGTAAAAGTCTCTGTGCAATTCTTCTGCAAGCTTTCTGCCAAAGGTAGATTTACCACAGCCAGGCATACCAATCAAAATTATATTTTTCATAAGCTACGCTCCAATTCAGTCATGATTCTCACGATTAATTCGCTATCGTAAGTTTTTCCCTGCCAAATTTCCTGCGCCGCCACTGCCTGCGCCACAAGCATAAACAAGCCGTTCACGTATTTCCTGCCTACATCCTTCGCCTGCTTCAAGAACAAGGTTTCTGCAGGATTATAGATTAAATCTACTGCTGCTGCAAAATTTGCGCATATCTTTGCGCTAACAGGAGCAGCTTCCACTTTGGGGTACATACCTACGGGAGTGCAGTTAATGATTACATCGCCCTGCAAATTTTCCAGAGTAGCATAGTCAATCACCTTACACTTAGGTGCGATTTCTAAAAAATGTTGGTCAACAGTCTTAGGTTCGCGGGTAACAAGATAAATTTCTGCAGCTTCCTTATCTGCCAGATATTTCATAACAGCACGGGCAGCACCACCACTTCCCAAAACCACAGCAACCTTGCCCGTAATTTGAATGTCGTTATATTCTAACATTCTGCCAAAGCCAAAGTAGTCTGTGTTAAAACCAAAGGCACCCTCTTGAGTAAACTTAATGGTGTTCACTGCGCCAATAGCTTGTGCTTCAGGAGCAATGCTGTCCAGCAAAGGCATTACGGCAATTTTATGAGGAATGGTTACATTACTGCCTGCGTAGGTAGAACGCATCCCCTTTACCCTTTCAGGCAAAGCTTCCAATTCAGTTTCCAGCAAGCCGTAAGTGCCAGTAAGACCAGTATATTTAAAAAACAGTTCATGAATTTTGGGTGATAAGCTGTGCCCCAGCTTGCCACCTAACAAACCATACTGCATAAGCTTCATTCCTTTCGGTTATCAGCACGATAGTTGCCCAAAATTTTGAAATAAGTGCAATTATTGCGTACTGCTTCAAAACCATCTATAACATCAGGGTCATCCAAGTTGCCCATCAAATCTACGTGGAAGAAGTATTCCCAAGATTTTCCTTCCATGGGGCGAGATTCTATGTTCATCATATTCAAACCACGATGGTGCAGATGTCCCAAGGTTTTGTAAAGGGAGCCTGCCTCGTGTTTAACTGCGAAAACAATGGTGATTTTATTGGCACCGGCAACTTTTTCCGGAGCCTTGGTGATAACTACGAAGCGGGTGGAGTTATTGGAATTGAAGTTAATATTTTCAGCCAAGATTTTCAAGCCGTACAGCTCTGCTGCCTTTTTACCAGCAACTGCCGCAAGTGTAATATCTTTTTGCTCCGCAACGGTTTCTGCACTTTTGGAGGTGCTGTAATAGGGAATTTTTTCTATTTGGGGATGGTCCTTGAAAAATTCCTTGCTTTGCGCCAAGCCTTGAGGGTGGCTGTAAACTTTTCTAATGGTATTCAAAGTAGCATCGCCGTAGCCCAAAAGGTTTTGTTCAATTTTGATGCAACGTTCCCCAACGATACTGCAATCAAATTTACGGAGCAGGTCGTACACCTCAGTAATACCGCCAGTAGAAGAATTTTCGATAGGTACAACGCCATAATCTACTTCGCCCTTACTTACGGCAGTAATAACTTCTTCAAAAAGATTATAGTGTTGGCGTTCATAGCTTCTATCCACAAAATAATCTTCTAAGGCTTGGTGGGTAAAAGAACCCGGCACGCCAAAGCAGCCTATTTTCAAGGTGCGGTTGGCATTTCTCGCCAGTTCTGCTTCTTCAAGCACGCAAGCCGCATCCATAATGCTGTGCATAATGGTTTCCACAGCAGGAATATAGTCCTTGTTTTCCAAGAAGCCTGTTACCTTTTCTACAACCTTTGCTTCACGAGCCTTGTCTTTTGCTGGCATGCCCTTTGCCTTTTTGTATTCGGCAACCTGCATTACCAAACCAAGACGTGCTTCCAAAATTGCAGCAAGCTGTCTGTCAACCTTGTCTATTTCTTTGCGGATAACTTCTAAATCCAATTCAGCCATAGTATCATTTCCATTTCTTCGCTTCTAAAAGTAAATCCCACATAGTCCAAGCAGTTACTGCCTCAATTACAGGTACTGCCCTTTGTACGATACAGGGATCGTGTCTGCCAACGATGGTAAGGGTTGTATCACATTGTTCCTGCAAGCTGATAGTTCTTTGCTCACGGGAGATGGAAGGTGTCGGTTTAATCGCCACACGGAAAATTACAGGCATACCATTGGTAATGCCACCAGTAATGCCACCGTTGTGATTGGTTTCCGCAACTACCTTACCTTCTTCATAGTGGAGCTGGTCGTTGGCTTCCGCACCAGTCAGCTCGCTAATGGCAAAGCCGTCACCAAATTCCACACCTTTTACTGCAGGTACACTAAAGAGTGCGTGACTCAAACGGCTTTCTACAGAATCAAAGTAGGGTGCACCCAAACCTGCAGGCACATTGGTTACCATAGCTTCGATTACGCCGCCAACACTGTTCAAATTTGCCTTGGCTTCTAAAATTTTTGCCTGCATTTTTTCACCAATGGCATCGTCCATAACGCAGAAGCTTTTTCCATTAAGCTCTGCGATTTTTTTATCGTCAATTCCCAAGGGGTTGAAGTTTTCTTCCTTTATATCTGCAATCTGCAGAATGTGTGCGCCAACTATAATGCCAGCTTGCGCCAACGCCTGTTTCGCCACCGCACCAATGAAAACCAAGGGCGCAGTCAGACGACCGCTAAAATGTCCGCCGCCACGATAATCGTTAAAGCCTTGATAACGAACAAAACCTGCGTAATCTGCGTGACCAGGACGCATTTTATCTTTCAAAATGCTATAGTCCTTAGAATGCTGGTCGCTATTTTTAATTACCACGCACAAGGGAGTGCCTGTGGTATAGCCTTCAAAAAAACCACTTTGAATGGCGAAGCTGTCGCTTTCCTTGCGTTGGGTAGAAAGCTGGTTCTTACCCGGAGCACGA
This sequence comes from Phascolarctobacterium sp., assembly GCA_017457085.1. GTDB lineage: Bacteria > Bacillota > Negativicutes > Acidaminococcales > Acidaminococcaceae > JAHHUH01. The sequence goes on along the minus strand of JAFTID010000055.1, from coordinate 6,442 downwards.
CGAGCCATTTCTTTTTCGATGGCTTCTAAATCTAATTTCAATCCAGGCGGTACACCGTCAATGACAAGACCGATGGAAGCACCGTGGGATTCGCCATAGATTGCCATTTTAATGTTCATTCCGTAAATTCCACTCATGCCAGCACCTCTATCTTACCGCCTACTGCTTTGTAATCCTGCCAAAATTCAGGATAGGATTTCTGTACGCTGCTTGCCCCTGTCAAAACAAAGGGTTCAGCACATTTTTGCGCAGCTATTGCCAAGCTCATGGCAATGCGATGGTCGTTCCACGCATCTACTTCTGCGCCGCCACGCAAGCCTTCCGGCTTGCCTTTTACAATTAAGCCTTCGGGAAGTTCAGTAATATCTGCCCCCAGCTTGTTAAGTTCTTGAGTAATCGCTGCCAGTCTGTCGCATTCTTTAATACGCAAGCGACCAGCGTTAATAATTTCTGTAGTTCCCTCGCTAACCGCAGCCAGTACGGTCAAGATGGGGATAATGTCAGGACAATTTGCCCCGTCAATAACTGTTGCCTTGGTTATAGCTCCGTCAGTAACTACGTCAGTACCCTGCACTGCAATTTTTGCAGCCATGCCTTCCATAATGGGAACTACTGCCTTGTCACCTTGCAAGGAAGTGTAGTCAACGCCGCTACAGGTTACTGCTTCGCCTAAACTGCCGCCCACAGTCCAAAAAGCTGCTTGGGACCAGTCCCCTTCCACGTTACTATCCATTGCTTGATATTTTTGACCGCCTTTCACAAGGTAACGGCGGTGTTCATTATTTTCGTTGATTATTTCAATACCATATTTGGCAAGACAGCTTAAAGTCATATCCACATAAGCAGAAGACTCCAGCTCAGAGGTAATTTCAATAACAGAATCATTTCCCAACAAGGGTAAAGCAAAAAGTAAACCGCTTACATATTGACTACTCACATTACCGGGAAGCTGGTACAAGCCAGCTTGCAGCCGACCATTAACGGTCAAAGGCAGGTGTCCTTCTTCTGCAGTTTCATATTGCAAGCCTTGCTTAGCAAAAATATCGTAGTAAGCATTCAAGGGACGGCTTACAAGTTTGCCGTGACCAGTAAAGGTAAAGGGTGCATTGAGCAGTGCGCCCAAAGGAATAAAGAAACGCAAAGTAGACCCGGATTCACCACAATCCGCGCCTGCTTCTGCTGCTCTTAAATTTCCAGTACCAGTTACCTTCAAGGCACTACGCCCTGCAAATTTGCTAGGCACGTCCTCAATTACTACGCCCAAAGCACGTAAGCAACGGCAAGTCGCTTCAATGTCCTTGGACATGCTAATATTATCTACAACGCTAGTGCCTTCTGCCAAGCCAGCACAGATTATTTCCCTGTGCCCCATGCTTTTGGAAGAAGGAGCAAGCACTGTTCCCTGTAATTTTGTTGGAATGATTCTAAGCTTTTCCATGATTTACCCCAGATAGTTTGGCACTTCCTGCCAATTTATTTTATGTAAAACGCCATCACCCATTGCTTTCAACACAATAAGGGTAATAGAGTTGCCAGATTTCTTTTTATCCTTCGCCATAGTGTCAAGGAGCAATGATTTTTCTACACCTGCTTCGATGGGAAGGTTATATTTTTTCAGGACAGCAGCAATTTTTTCTGCAGTACCTTGCGGTGTCATACCAAGTTCTTCGGTGCGTTTGGTAATTTGGTACATGCCAATGGCAACACCTTCGCCGTGAGTATATTCGCCGTAGCTGTAATGTTGTTCTACGGCGTGACCAAGAGTGTGACCAAAATTCAGAATACCACGCAAGCCAGTATCAAACTCGTCCTGTTCCACAATGCGAGCCTTAATTGCGCAGCAGGTCGCCACCACGCTGCCAATATCTGCCAAAAGCTCAGCATCATTTTCATAAGCAGCAATCTTGTCGAACAAGCTGGCATCTTGAATACAGCCATACTTAATTGCTTCTGCCAAGCCATCGTGTAAGAAACGGGTAGGCAAAGTAGCCAAAAGGTTAGTGTCAATGAACACGCCTTTCGGTTGGTAAAAGGCACCTGCCAAATTTTTGCCAGCCTGCAAATCTACAGCAACCTTACCGCCAACGCTACTATCTATCTGCGCCAGTAAGGAGGTCGGCACTTGGACAAAAGCAATGCCACGCATAAAGCTTGCCGCTGCAAAGCCACCTAAGTCACCAACAACGCCGCCACCCAAAGTAACCAGCACATCGCTACGGGTAAGACCGCTTTCAGCAATTTGCTCCAACACTTGGCTCAGCACTTGCATATTTTTGCTTTGTTCGCCAGCTTCAATGGTAACGATGGTCGCAGGCAAGCCTGCTTCCGTCAAGCTCTTTTGCAAGGTTTCACCGTACAAGGGAGCAACATTGGTATCGCTAACAATCACTGCCTTCTGCGCCTTGGGTACAAGGGCAGCTACCTTGGCACCAACGTTAGGTAACAAGCCAGCACCGATTTCTATATCATAAGCATGTTTTCCTAAATCAACATGAATTTTCTCCATTAGTAGAGTTCCTTTCTTCTGGCAGCAGCGACACGCATCATATCCTTCATCTGCTCGCCATCACCTGCACGCAAAGCCTTACGCCACAGGTCAAGCTGTTCAATATATTTATCAATTTCGTCAGCAACCTTTTCCTTATTGGCAAGGAACAAGCTGCACCACAGTTCCGGGTTAATATCTGCAACGCGGGAGCCGTCCTTGAAGCTGCCTGCCACGAAAAATTTAGTCTTGTCGTTATAAGAAATACTGTTCATCAAGGCAACTGCAGTTACGTGAGTCAAATTACTGGTGTAAGCAATGATTCTATCGTGTTCTTCCGGGGTTACCCTTACAGTATTGCGACAACCTAAAGCCATGGCAAATTTTTCCAGCCATTGAATAGTATCTTCGCGGTTGTACTTTTCAGGAACGATGATGTAGTTGGCATCGCGGAAGATTTCTGCTTCGGACATTCCCAAGCCACTACCTTGACGACCTGCCATAGGGTGACCGGAGATAAACTCCATCCCCACCTTCAGTTCAGCATGTGCTTCCCTAGTTAAGGTGCCTTTAATGCCGGAAACATCTGTAATTAGAACATCTTCTTTAAAATATTGCACGTTGTTACGCAAAAAGTTTACTATACCTTCCGGGTATATAGCGCAGATAATTACATCTGCTTCTCGCAAAGCTTCGTTAGGCTCTGTCAAGACAAGGTTGGCAAGTCCCAAACGTTGTACCTGCAGGCAAACCTCTTTGTCAATTTCCACGGCGATAATATTTTTTACACCTAAATTACGCAAAGCCTTGGCATAGGAGCCACCTATAAGCCCCATACCTATAATGGCGAACTTGAGCTGTTCCCACTTGGTACTTCTGCCACGCTTGGTAATCTCTACAACTTGCTCTACTGCTTCATCTGCCATAAAAGAGCTAGCATCAAAATTGCTGGTATCACCAACGATACCGAACAGGGTAATATTGGCGCCCCTACTTTCGTGAATGATGAAGCCTTGATTTTCTAATTTTATTCTGACCTTGAGCTTCGCCTCTTCGGAAGCCTCAGGTTTAAAGACGATTATCATAAGTTTTCTTCCTTTATATTACAGTTCACGACCAACAATTTGTGCAATGCCTTTCAGCTCGCTCATCAGACGGGAGAAGCGGTCAGGCTTCAAGGATTGTGCACCGTCGCACAAAGCATGTTCAGGATCGTTATGTACTTCAATAATTAAACCATCTGCGCCAACAGCTACTGCTGCTTTTGCCAAAGGCTCTACCATCCACCACAAGCCTGCTGCATGACTAGGGTCAACAACTACCGGTAAATGGCTCAGCTTTTTAACTGCAGGAATCGCACTCAAATCCAAAGTGTTACGGGTATAAGTTTCAAAGGTTCTGATACCACGTTCACAGAGAATTACGTTTTCGTTACCGCCTGCCATAATGTATTCTGCGGACATAATCCATTCTTCAATGGTTGCAGAAAGACCACGTTTGAGCAGAATAGGAGTGCGGATTTTGCCCAGCTCTTTCAAAAGCTCAAAGTTTTGCATATTGCGAGCGCCAACTTGAATCAGGTCAACGTCTTCTACGAAGCGTTCAATTTTATCTGCGCTCATAATTTCAGTTACGATGGGCAAACCAGTTTCTGCACGAGCAGCTTTTAAGTAATCAAGCCCCACTTCTTTTAAGCCTTGGAAGCTGTAGGGAGAAGTTCTAGGTTTGAAGGCACCGCCACGGAGTAAGTTGGCACCTGCCATTTTTACCTCTTGAGCAATGCTGGTAACTTGTTCTGCACTTTCTACGGAGCAAGGACCAGCGATAACTTGCAGCTTGCGACCACCAAAGGGAACACCCGCAACATTAACGATGCTGTCTTCCGGATGGAACATACGGTTGGCACGCTTAAAGGGTTCTTGCACGCGCATGATTTTTTCAATGCAATCATCAGAAATCAAGGTGCGCATGTCAAAAGCACTGGTATCACCAACGATGCCGTACAAGGTAATGTTCAAGCCGTTACTTTCGTGAATTTGAAAGCCTTGGTTTTCTAATTTAGCTCTTACCTTCAGTTTAGATTCTTGGGGTGCATTGGGTTTAAATACGATAATCATAATTTGTTCGCTCCTTTACTACTCTACAAATTCTTCAATACTACTCTATAGCTAAAGCGAAAGCTTAACCTAGACAATTTTAAATTTTTCTAACTACAATACTACATTTCTACATAACCTCTTATTATTATATAACAGCCCACTAAAAGTGAGCTGTTACTTTTTTGAGAATTAGAGGTCTCTACCTACTATTTGAGCGATGCCTTTCAGTTCACCCATCAAATGTGCGAAGCGTTCCGGTTTCAGGGATTGTGCGCCGTCACATTTTGCGTGTTCAGGATCATTATGTACTTCAATCAACAAACCGTCAGCGCCAACAGCTACTGCTGCTTTTGCCAAAGGCTCTACCATCCACCACAAGCCTGCTGCGTGAGACGGGTCTACGATTACGGGCAAATGGCTCAGCTTTTTAACTGCGGGAATTGCACTCAGGTCCAAAGTGTTGCGAGTGTAATGTTCAAAGGTACGGATACCGCGTTCGCAGAGAATAACATTTTCGTTACCGCCTGCCATGATGTATTCTGCGGACATAATCCATTCTTCGATGGTTGCAGAAAGACCACGTTTCAGCAAAATCGGAGTACGGGTTTTGCCCAGTTCTTTCAAAAGTTCAAAGTTTTGCATATTGCGTGCGCCTACTTGAATCAAATCAACGTCTTCTACGAAGCGCTCAATTTTATCTGCGCTCATAATTTCAGTTACGATGGGAAGACCAGTTTCTTCACGAGCAGCCTTCAGATAATCAAGACCTAATTCTTTCAAGCCTTGGAAGCTGTAGGGAGAAGTTCTGGGTTTGAAAGCACCGCCACGAAGCAGACTAGCGCCACCAAGTTTTACGGATTTAGCAACTGCGATTACTTGTTCTTCACTTTCAACGGAGCAAGGGCCTGCCATAACTTGAAGCTTGCGACCACCAATGGGAACGCCTGCTACGTTAATAATGCTATCTTCCGGATGGAAAGCACGGTTGGCACGTTTGAAGGGTTCAGAAACGCGCAGTACTTTTTCTACGCAGTCATAAATACGTAGTTGGTTAATGTCCAGCGCACTAGTATCACCAATGATACCGAAGATAGTATTACCAATACCGGTAATTTCATTAATCATATAGCCTTGGTTTTCCAAATTTTGTTTAATACCAGCTTTAGTTTCTTGGGGTGCATTAGGTTTGAATACGATTACCATAAAAATTTCTCTCCTTTGTTTTTCAAGTAAGCTTAATGTTTCACCTTGCAGATGATGCTTCTATCAGCATTCTTTAAACTTACCACCACGATTGTTTACCTCCCTAGGTAATGTATCGCTGCTCGCTTAAAATAAAAAGGGCTCTCGTAAGAGAGCCCTAGCAAAACAAATTATTTACTGTGACGTTATATCACTCAAAAGGCACTGTTTACGATTAATCTACATATGAATCTTGGCAAGCAAAAAAGCCGGTGCTAAAGTAAAAGCTAAAGTCCGGTGCAAAGTAGCCGTATTCAAATGCAGAGTTTCTTAAAACAATGTCCATTTTCATTCACCTGCAAAAAAGATTACGCCTTTGTGTTCAAAAGCTATTGAGGTAATTCTACTCTTTCAGTGTACAACAGTCAAGCAAAATGCAATATTTCGTTTTCTGAAAATTATTTTCGCGATTAAGTGTAAAGTTTATTACAGGAATAAGTAAACAAAAAGTTTCCTTTGTATACAAACCACAAAGCTGGGTATTCAAAGTTTTTGAGGGGCACCTTTCCTGAGGGTCATTCGTGAGGGACAAACTTGAGGGGCGTTTTTGAGGATTTGGTTTGAGGGGCAAACTTGAGGGTTTGCCCCAAATTACATAAGAAATGCAGTAGGGTCT
>JAFTID010000013.1 GCA_017457085.1 Phascolarctobacterium sp. | reverse complement strand
GTATAGGAATATCAATTCTATATGCAGGCGTGTCGGAATGTTAATGGGTACAGATATATAAAATAATTAAAGGGTAGTTAAATCTTAATTGATTTAGCTACCCTTTTTTCTGTCATCATTATACGAAAAAAGGGGGTATCAAGATGACAGATATTAAAATTATGTGTGCTTACGACAAAATGGTTGATGTTGTGGAGCTCGTACCTAATCCTAAAAATCCTAATAAACATCCGGAGAAACAAATCATTCTTTTGGCCAAGCTGATAGAAAAGCAAGGTTTCCGGAAACCGATTGTTGTTAGTAATAGAAGTGGCTTCATGACTTCCGGACACGGCAGGTTACTTGCAGCGCTTCACCTTGGAATGGAAGCTGTACCGGTCGATTACCAAGACTACGCGAATGAAGCTGCAGAATGGCAGGACATGGTCGCAGACAACAAGGTGGCTGAATATGCCGAGTTTGATAACGAGATGTTATCAGAAATCATTGATGAGCTTGAAGCATTTGACGATTTGGACGAGGAACTGCTTGGTATGGTTCAGTCTGACATTGACAAGCTGATGGGCAGATTTGAGCGTATGGAACAACAGAACAAGTCACAAGAAATTCAGCTTGAAGCCTTTGATGATGATAAATTTGAGCATTGTTGCCCACGTTGTGGCTTTAGGTATTAGTATCATGAAGCAGTTTGATTATATTTGGCGACTTGCTGATTTATGCCAGGACAAAAAGCACATTAAAGTGTTTTCCTGCTTCTCCTGTGGCGGTGGCTCAACTATGGGTTATAAACGTGCAGGCTTTGATGTAATTGGCAATGTTGAGATAGATAAAAACATCAATGACGTTTATATCCGGAATCATCATCCAAAGTACAATTTCAATATGGATTTAAGAGACTTCAACAAACTTGAAGTTCTTCCGGAAGAATTGTTTGAACTTGATATCCTTGATGGTTCACCGCCGTGTAGCACGTTCTCTATGGCTGGGGAACGGGAAAAAGTATGGGGTAAGGAAAAAGCGTTCAAGGAAGGGCAGAAGAAGCAAGTCCTCGATGATTTGTTCTTCGTGTTCTTGGAGACTGTGAAAAGGCTGCAGCCTAAAATAGTTATTGCTGAAAATGTCATGGGAATGATTAAAGGCAATGCCAAAGGCTACGTGAATGCCGTTTTAAAGGGTTTTAAGGCTTTGGGGTACCAAGTACAACTATTTCACCTTGACGCAGCCTATATGGACGTGCCAAGCAAGCGAGAGCGCCTGTTTTTCATTGCCAACAGACTGGATTTGCCACCGCTCAAGCTAAAATTTGATTTGCCACCGATAAAATTCGGAACGGTAAGAAGTGAACACGGTATTCCGTTAAGAAAAAATAGTAAGGCAGTAAGACTTTTAAAGCTGGCTAAGCGCTCCGACCATTCTCTTGGCCACATAAACGACAGAATTAACGGTAAGAATACAAGGTTTAACGATCGTTTAACGCTGGATGACAGGAGAGGCAGTACGATTGCTTCGTCTGGTATGATGTTGCGAATGCACGACCTGATGAGGTTTTCTGACCAAGATTTTATTGTCTGTCAGACTTTCCCACAGGACTATGATTTTTGCGGTCGTAGTGTGCAGTATATCTGTGGTATGAGCGTGCCACCTAATATGATGGCACACATTGCAAATGAGATTTGGATCCAATGGTTAAGGAGTGAAGCGTATAATGGCTGATATAAAGATATGTTGTTCTCATTCAAAGATGGTCAATATCCACGAACTTGTCGAGCATCCTAAGAACCCTAACAAGCACCCTGCGAAGCAGTTAGAAATGTTGGCCAAGATTATTGAAGCACAGGGATTTAGACGACCTATCGTTGTCAGTTCCCGCAGCGGATATGTCATCATAGGTCATGGCAGACTGCAGGCTGCAAGATTGTTAGGCATGGAGCAAGTGCCTGTTGATTATCAGGATTATAAAACCGAAGCAGCTGAATATGCTGATATGGTTGCTGATAATAAAATCGCTGAGCTTGCAGAATTCGATAACACCATATTCAAAGATATTCTGAAAGATATCGATGATGACTTTGATATGGATTTGTTTGGCGTAAAGGATAATGAACTGAATGCTTTGCTTGCAGAGAACTCTGCAGATGAAGTGTCGGAAGACAATATCGATTATGAGAGCGCAATAGAAACTGCTCGGAAAAATCCTCGTATTCAGTTTGGACAAGTTGCTGTTTTGGGTAGGCATAGGCTGATGTGTGGGGACAGCACCAATGCTTTGAGCGTTGGCCAACTTATGGATGGCAAGCTTGCCAATATGGTATTTACTGACCCACCATATAATGTGAATTACCAAGGCAACACTAAGGACAAGCTCAAAATCAAAAACGATAATATGAAACCTGCAGACTTCGCAAAATTCCTTGCAGCTGCTATGGCAAACTTGTATGAGGCTTCTGCACCGGGCGCAGCTATCTATGTATGCCACGCTGATAGTGCAGGGACAGACTTTAGGCAATGTATGGCAAATGCAGGCTGGCAAGTGAAGCAATGCTTGATATGGGTAAAGAACAGCTTCGTCATGGGCAGGCAGGACTACCAATGGCAACATGAGCCTATTCTATATGGGTGGAAGCCAGGCGCAGCACATAAATTCTATGGGGGCAGGAAGCAGAGCAGTGTTATTGAGAATGTACCTTTTATTGTTGAGGAACAGGAAGACGGCTCTAAACATCTGCATTTTGTTACCAGCGCAGGCGAAATCGTTATCAAGGCGACAGGCTACGAAGTTCTTCCGGAAAGCGAGGGAACAATCTGGCGAGTGCCTAAACCAACGAAGAATGCAGAACACCCTACTATGAAGCCAATAACTTTATGCGCACGTGCGATTATTAACAGCTGTCCTAAGAATGGCAATGTACTTGATTTATTCGGTGGTAGTGGTAGTACGCTAATAGCGTGCGAGCAAGTGGATAGAACGTGCTTCACAATGGAATTAGACCCAATATATGCAACGGTAATCATCAACCGTTTTGAAGCCATGACAGGCATTAAAGCGGTGGTGTTAGAATAAAAGAAGCTGGTCGTAATGACCAGCTTTTAATGTTTATGATATAATTAAAATGTAAAAATTATACGCAATAATGCGTACAAAATGCTTGACAATACGCAATAATGCGTATATAATATAATCAAGAAATGAAGAAAGGAGACGGTCAGTAGATGAAGACCTCGGAGCTGATAAAGCTACTAAAACAAGCAGGCTTCAAGAAGTCTGGCGAAGGTGGTAACCACACGGAATTTATAAATACCAAGACTGGTAAAAAGATATATGTGTGGCGACACAAAAAAGAGGTTCCGACAGGAACGGCAAATAAAATACTAAAAGATGCGGGGCTGAAATAAGCCCCCGCACTTAACACATATAAATAAAATCAGTAAGGATGTGAAGTTATGAAGTATATTTATCCGGCAGTGTTTTCTCTGGATATGACGGATGAGGCGTTTCCGAATGGTGTATATCTAATAAGTTTTCCCGATTTACCAAATTGTTATACCTCTGGTGAAACACTTGAAGAAGCATATGAAATGGCAGAAGATGTTTTGAATATGGCTCTTTGTGGTATGGAAAGAGATAAGGAAGAAATACCTGCCCCGACTTCTATTAGTATAGTGCAAAATAATAATGTGGGTGATATTGTTACAATTATAAAAGCAGATACTACCGAATATCTTAAAAAGTATGACAATAAAACTATCAGAAAAACTCTTTCTATTCCTCGTTGGTTGGATACACTCGCGTTGGAAAACAATGTAAATTTCTCTAATGTATTAAAACGAGCATTGATGCAAGAATTGAATGTTACTCCCTAAAATCTAGTATATCATAACAGCTCAGAAGCTTAGGCTTTTGAGCTGTTTTTTACTTGACCCATAGTTGACTAAAAGAACTATTTCCATTTTGGAAACGGCCACTTTTAATGTGATACGAACACTTTTAATACGATACAAACACTTTTAATGTGATTGTGCCACTTGTCAAAGTGTGTCGAGTAGTGTCGAGTAGTATCGAGTAGTATCGAGTAGTATCGAGTAAATTACAAGTATATAACGGTAAAGTTGGCAGAAAGTTGGCAGAGTTGGCACTTTCTGCCATTTTTTTGTGCTTTTGCGGGTGTGACAATAGATATATAAGAGCCAAGCAGGGCAAGTGTAACATTTATTTTCTCACGGGTCCTTCTTGGGGGGTGGGTGTAAACCGATGGTCGGGCACCCCGCGTTGACTTTAATATAAAAATTTTTGGGATTTGCTTACTAATTAGGTTCGGAAATGGCGAAAAATGAAACGAAAATCGAAACAAAGCCAACTGAAAATGAACGCGAAGAGATTTTAAAGGCTCTTAAAAAGAGTGCGTTAGGTTATGATGCTTCGACCACTACTGTTTCCAAAACAAAAAGTGGTCAACCGGTGGCCAAAAAGACCACGAAGACAATGCGACCCGATCCAAAGGCAGCAAAAGCCTTCATAGAGCTCACTAATTCGCCAAAGGAAGAACCGAAGAAAAACAAGTGGATGCAAGTTACTGATGATGAGCGTATTCTTGTCAGCACAAATAAGCTTGGTTGGTTTATGGGAGTTTCTACCGTCACCGTTAATACTTGGGAACGCCAAGGGTGTCCAAAGGAAAAACGCGGTTGGTGGGACCTGCAGGCTGTAATAGCTTGGCGTGGACGAGCTTCAGGTATCCAAGGTGGTGCAGATACCCTTGCGGATAAACTGGAAGCTGATACAAGGCTGAAACGAGCACGTGCAGCACTTGCTGAACAGGAAGTCAAGCTAAAGAGTGGCGAGCTTATTCCAATGATTTTGGTTGAAGAACGCCTTAAGGAAGTATGCGAGGATTTGAAAAACTCAATGCTTGCGATTTCCGACCATATTATGACTGAAACCTACAGCCAATACCCCGAATTAGCACCACAAGTAAGGAGACTCGTTGATGGATACGTTAGAGAAGCACTCAAAAAAGTCGCCGAAAACTGCGGAAAATTCGAGCCAGGACAAACTGGTAGAAAAGCAGTTGGCAGACCTCGAAAACGCAATTAAACGAGCCTTCGAACACTTAAAGCCTGATGAGCCGATGACTGTTTCCGAATGGGCAGGAAAATTCCGTTATATGAGCTCCGAAGAAACAAGTCGCCCTGGACCATGGCGCAATGAAATCGTCCCCTACCTTGTCGGCATTATGGATGCTTTTAACCAAGAGGGAATTGAGAAAATCATATTCTTAAAACCTACGCAAGTAGGTGGTACGGAGTGTGGCATCAACATTCTTGGTTATACAATTCATCAGCAACCGAGCCGTATTATTTATGTTCTTCCGGATGAAGATACCTTGAAAGAATTCTCTGCTGACCGCTTGCAGAAAGTATTGAGAAGCAATGAATGCTTTGAGGGTAAATACCACGATGGCGATTCAAAAAACAATATGCTCCGTTTTGCTGGTGGCTTTTGTAAGTTTGGTTCTGCTCGTTCTCCGATGGATTTGGCTTCTTGGTCAAGTCCTGTGGTCATCATGGACGAAATTGATAAATATCCGAAACTTGCAGGCAAGGAAGCAAGCCCTTTGAAGCTTGCCGAAGAACGCACCAAAAACTGGCCCGGAAGAAGAAAGTTGATGTTCTGGTCAACACCGACTTTAAAAACTGGTCATATTTGGGTTCTGTATGAAAGTGCAGATGTTCGATACGAATTTCAGATGCCATGTCCTTACTGTGGTGGTATGCAGGCTTTCAAATGGGAGCAAGTCAAGTTCGATAGTACCCAGCCCGCTTCATTCGTTGAAGTCAATACTTATTACGAGTGTTGCCATTGTCATAAAGACATTTTGGATGTACATAAGGCAGATATGATGAAGCAGGGTGAATGGGTACCACTCAATGAAGTGGAAGGCAAGGTTAGAAGCATTGCTTTTGCATTAAATTCTCTGTATTCGCCTTGGGTTACTTTCGGGCAAATGGCTGCTGAATTCATACGAAGCAAAGACAATCCCATAATGCTACAAAACTTTGTTAACTCTTGGCTTGGTGAGCCTTGGGAAAACAAATCTGCAGTTATGGAAGCAGATATTGTTCTGAAGCATAAGACGGATTGTCCTGCATTCGTTGTTCCGGAATGGGCACAGCTCTTGACTGGCGGTGTCGATGTACAAAAAGGCTACTTTTACTGGAAAATTCACGCATGGGGACCAGGTATGACTTCTCAGGTTGTTGGATATGGTAAAGCCTTGACTTGGCAGGACATTGAAAACATCATGGAAGGCACGATTTATCCTGGCATTGATGGTCAGACACAGTACCAGGTATGCCTGTATGGCATAGATACAGGCTTTAGGACAGAAGAAGTTTATGATTACTGTTGGAAACATCAAGGAAGGGCTTTCCCTGTAAAGGGTAGTTCAAACCCAATGGCAGCTTACTTAAGAGCAACTAACATTGAACCTCGTTCTCCGGGAAAAACTCCGCTTCAACTGTGGATAGTCAACACGGACATGTACAAGAATGAAATCTCACAAAGGCTTGAGCTGCCTTTAGGGCGTGGCTCTTGGATGTTAAATGCTGACTGCGACAGGGAATTCGCCGAACAGATTACTTCTGAACATCGTATTACCGATGATAAAGGTCGTGAGAAGTGGGTTAAAAAGACTTCTGCAAAGCAAAACCATTTGTGGGACTGTTCCGTATATGATTTTGCAATGGCTGACCTTGTGAATGTGCGTGCTATGCAGGACACCATTATTGATAACAGACCATACCAAGGGTATGAGGATGAAAGTGAAGATGCTTTGCCAGAAGCAGGCTTCACGCTGTAAGGAAGGTGGTAAAAATGAGCTCTATTGCTGAATTAGAACGGCGAAAAGCCGAGGTTGAGCAAGCCATTACCAATGTCATGAAAGGTGGTCAAGTTGTTCAGACCCGTAACGGTCGCGTTCAACAGGCTAATCTTAGTGAATTGAGAGCCGAACGCAATGCAATCGAAATGCAACTTGCAGAAGCGAGAGCTGCAGCAAGCGGTTGCGGTGGCACTTTCGGTACTCCAATACATTATTACGGAAGGGACTGAACAAAATTGTCCAGTAATCAACGAAACCCCACTTGGGGTGAAAGATTTGACGATTTTATTGGCTTGTTTGCTCCACAAATGGCTTTAGAACGCAAGCGAAGTCGTCTTTTACTGAGAGCAGCTTCATCCGCTTACGAAGATGTTCCTGCGTGGCGAAATTCTGCAGGTTGGAATCCTGCGGACGGAAATGCTGAAGGCTTGAATGGCCCGAGTCGTGAATTGGCAAGGGCGAAAGCACGTCATCTTGAGCGTAATAGCGAAATCGTAAACAGTATTTTGAATGCTTTGACCCGCAATGTTGTTGGCAAGGGCTTCAACCTGCAAGTGCGAACAGACAATAAGGAGTGGAATAATCTGCTTGAAGTTGTTTGGCAAGAGTGGTGTCGCGCTGGGAACTGTGACGTAACTGGCAATTATAGCTTGAATGACATCTTGCGTATGATTGTACGCAGAAAAACTGTTGATGGCGGTATTTTGCTGGTTAAAGTTTATGATTCCAGTTCTAAAATTCCATATCGTCTACAAGTCGTTGAAGTAGACGATTTACAAAGTCCGTCTATTCAATCTAAGGCAGGTAATCCCATTATTGGCGGTATCGAAGTTAACGCTTATGGTAAAAAGTTGGCTTATTACATCAGACAAACAACTCCTGATGGATTAACTCTTTTGGATCCAGAGCGTATCCCTGCAAAGCGTGTAATATACCTTGCAGAACACTCAAGACCGAGTGAAGTTAGAGAGATTTCTCCGTTCGTCCGTACCTTGAATGAGATTAAGGACTTGGAAGAATTCTTCGATGCTGCAGGTTTTAAACAAAAGATAACTGCTGCTTTGGCTGTATTTATCACAACTGAAAAGAACGCAGGACCTGCTGTAGGAAGTTCAATTGTTGGTAATGCTGCCAAGGGGACACCTAAAGGTGAGCGCATTGTACCCGGTAGCGTTAAATATTTGGGTGAAGGGCAAGATGTTAAAACTCTTGTACCGTCTGGCCAAAGTAGTGAGCTGGCAGATTTCAATCTTGCTGTTGTAAGAAGGATTGCTGCTGGTCATGGCTTGTCTTATGAAATGGTCAGCCGTGATGTTAGCCAGGTAAATTATTCCAGCGCACGCCAAAACCTGCTTGAGGACTGGAAGACCATTGAGCAAGAACAACAATATATCGTTGAACATTTACTTGATTTCGTATTTGAAGAAGTAGTGAAGTCTGCAATTATTGGTGGCAGAATTTCATCTAAAGAAGTTCCTGCGGGTTTCTATGAAAACCCAAGCAAATTTTTGAAGCATGAATTTATCGGTCAAGGGTTACCTTGGATTGACCCGTACAAGGAAGCACTTGCCAATAAGGTTATGTTGGAGACTGGCCAAACTAATCTCAAAGAAATTTATGCAAGAAAAGGCAAGGACTACGAAAGTGAAATCGACCAAATAATTGTAGAACTTACTAAAAAAATAATAGCGGGACTTATCGAAGAACCGCAGAAAGGAGACGGCAAAAATGCCCAGACAAATGACTGATGAGCAGCTGCGAGCTCTGCCCCTTGAAGAACGCCAGGCGTTACCGCGTTACCGTTCTGCTGTGCTCGAAAACTTCAACGAAGAAGAACGCACTTGCGAGCTTTCTTTTGCGAGTGAAGAGCCTTGTCCGGACTGGTGGGGTGATGATGAAATTCTGCGTTGCAACGATACTGCAATGAACATTTCTCGTTTCAATGCTGATGTAATGCCATTGCTTTTTAATCATAAGCGCGATGCTATTCTCGGCAAGCCTGTGAACATTTGGACGGAAGCTGGCAAAGCTTATGCCAAAGTAAAATTTGCTCAAAACGAAGATATTGATAAAATCTTTAATCTCGTTCGTGACGGCTTCTTGAAAGGTGTATCCGTTGGTTACCGTGTTAACAAGTGGGAAGTTGTTCGCGAGAACGAAACTACCATGGACGGCATTACTGGTCCTGCATGGATTGCAGTTGATTGGGAAGTGTTTGAAATCAGTATCGTATCTGTACCTGCAGATTCTACTGTAGGGGTTGGTCGTAGTATGCCGTTCTATTTTATGCCGGAAGATAATGCCGGCTCCGAAGAAAAAAAGGGGGAAAGACAAATGGCTAATGAAGAAAAAACCGAAACCAAAGTTACCGCGTCCGAACCGGTAAACGCTGAAGCTGAACGCGAAGCTGGTGTAAATGCTGAGCGTGAACGCATTTCTCAAATTTCTGCTTTGTGCCAAGAACATGAAGTTGAAGACGAACAACGCCAAGCTTGGATTAAAGATGGCTCTGACATCAACAAAGTTAATCGCGAATTGGTTGGCATTCTGTCCAAACGCAACCAACCGCAAAAAACCACCAACATCAAATTTGATGATTCCAACGAAACTGCACTTCGCTCTTTGTATGCTCATGGCTTGCTGATGCGTGAAGGCTATGCACCTGAAAATGTGGTTGAGGGTGCAGAAAAATACCGTCATATGGGTATGAAAGGTATCGCTCGTGATTTGCTCATGCGTAAAGGCGAACACGATGTAATGCAATTGAATGATGCAGATTTGTTCGAACGTGCAATGACCACTACCATGTTGCCGACTTTGCTTGCAGAAGTAACTCGTGCGACCATTGCGCAAGGCTTCGCTTCTGCAGAACCGACTTGGCAACAATGGGCGTATGAAGGTACTTTGAAAGACTTCCGCCCGAATTACACCGTTTCCATTGGTTTGGAAGATGAACCTATCAAAATTCCTGAAAACGGCGAATTCACCGAAGCAAAATTGAAAGAAAGCAAGAACTTCGTTCGTTTGGATACCTACGGTCGTTCTTTCAGCTACACTCGTCAGGCATTCATTAACGATGACCAAGCTGTTTTGACTGAAATTCCGTTCATGATGGCTCAAAAAATGGCTATCGTAATTAACCGTATGGCATACCAAGCATTGGCTAAAGGCACTTTCACCGAAAATGTAAATCTTGGTACTCCTGCAGCTGTTGCATCTGCTTCCTTGTCTGAAGCTATGAAATTGCTTCGCTTGATGAAAGATCCGAACGGCAAACACGCATTGCGTATTATGCCGAAAACCTTGCTTGTACCTGTTGCATTGGCTACCCAAGCTGAACAACTCATTACTTCCTTGGCTGACCCGTCCGCTGCACATTCTGGCGTAACCAATGTGTTCAAAAACAAATTGCAAGTTGTTTCTGACCCTGAACTGGATGCAATCAGCTCTGAAGCTTGGTACTTGCTTGGCAACGCAGTCAAAGGTCAAGGTGTGGAAGTTGACTTCCTCAACGGCAATAAAACTCCGATTCTCGAACATCAAATGTCCTTTGACACCCTTGGTTGGAAAGGTCGTATGTACCTCGATTTCGGCGTAAAACTGTTGTCCACTACCAACATCATTAAAAATGCTGGTAAAGCTTAATTCAGAAGGGAGATATAAATCATGGCTAATGAAAAAGCTTTCTATCGTCGCAAAGGCGACAGACTCGATTACACTTGCACCGGTGATGTTGCAGCAGGTGATGTTGTACTTGTTGGCTCCATCTATGGCGTTGCTGAAGCTGGCGGCGCTACTGGTGATGTTATCGCTGTTAGCACCGTAGGCGTGTTCGAATTGACCGCAGGTGCTGCTATCACCCAAGGTGCTAAAGTTTACCTTTCCAGCGGTAAAGTTGTTACCACCGAAGGTGCTGTTAAACTTGGTGTTGCTTGGTCTGCAGCTGCAAATGGTGAACAAGTATTGGTAAAAATCAATGCGTAAACTGTAAATTTAAAAAGTGAATAGGGGTAGGATAATTCTGCCCCTATTTTTTAATACGTTAAACGAGTTGAATTAGATTTTTAATTCGTGAAACGAGATAAAAGGGGGGATAGAATGAACCCATTTATCAAAAAAATTATCCAAGATGCCACTTTTAACGAAGACCTTTTTGCTGAAAAAATCATCTACAACGGTGTGATTATTCCCGCAATCGTTGAGATTGGCGAAGGCGAACAGCAACAAACCAATGGCTTCATGCGTAGTCCTAATACTGCAGTTGTTTTTGGCACTAGTTTCGTAACCGTGAAAATTGAAGATGTTCCTAACCCTAAACGCAAGGATAAGGTTGAGTATGAGGGCAAGACGTATTATGTCGCTGGTATTGAACTTATTGATAGCGTTGGTGGTAGCGTAACAGTCAAACTAACGTCTGATGAAAGAGGGTATATGTCGTTATGATTGAGGTTAATGTCCGAGATAGTGTAACGCCATACATCGAGAGTTTTCTCCGGGAAAATCCACGCTTCATTCGTAGCTTGACTAAAAGTGTCGGTTGGTTCGTACAGCGCGAAATCAAGAAGTTAAGTCGAAATTCACGAATAACTTCAAGGTGGCGTAAGCGTACCCCACTTTAAGCTGTGCGTAGGAAATTGGACGAAGAAGCTCCTGCTCCTTGGCTTGGAAGATTACGCAACGCTATTGGCTATCAATATGCCAATGGTGCAGTCTTGATTGGTTGGACTTCTTCGACTGCTGCCATGGAAGGCAGAATTCAAGAAGAAGGCGCAAGGCGTACCGTGACACCACAATTGCGAGGCTATTTCGCTCGCAAAGGTGTTCCTCTATCCGAAGAAAAGAAACACATCAAAGTTCCGGAGAGACCTTTGTATGAACCTGCAATGGAAATTGTTGAACCACAAATCGGTACATTTATGGCTGATAAGGTCAAGAAGTACATTGAAAAAGACGGATTCGTTAAAAAGGCTACGACAAGAAAGTATGAGGTGTTTGGATGATTGGTATGAGCTCATATCTTCAGAATGAAGATTTAACAAATATCGCAGTAAAGCTTGGCAGCACAATCTATTCCAATGAAACGTTGCAAAGTTATTGCGAAATGCATTTTGG
>JAFTID010000054.1 GCA_017457085.1 Phascolarctobacterium sp. | reverse complement strand
CCAAGCTTGAAACTGGTATGATTTTTACCATTGAACCTGGTATATACATTCCCGGCAAAGGCGGGGTTCGTATAGAAGATACTGTTGTTTTGACAGAAGATGGAGCTAAGGCTTTGAATGGTGTCAAAAAACAGCTCATTGAAATTGTTTAATATTAAAACACAAATATTAGGAGGGCTTAATTATGATTTCTACTAACGAATTCAAAACTAACGTAACCGTTACCATCGACGGCGATCCTTGGCAAGTAGTTGAATTCCAACACGTAAAACCCGGTAAAGGAGCTGCATTCGTACGTGCAAAAATGCGTAACATGTCCACCGGTGCTGTAGTTGAACGTACCTTCAACGCTGGCGAACGTATGCCGAAAGCTCGCATCGAACGTCGTGGTATGCAATATCTCTATGAATCTGACGGAATGTATGTATTCATGGACAATGAAACCTATGACCAAATGGAATTGAGCAAAGAAACCCTCGGTACTGCTCTTAACTTCCTCCAAGAAAACATGGACGTTAAAATCATGACCTATGAAAACCGCGTTCTTGGCGTTGACCTGCCCAACACCGTTGAATTGACCGTTGTTGAAACCGAACCCGGCATCAAAGGCGATACCGCTACCGGCGGCAGCAAAAATGCTACCATGAACACTGGTTATGTTGTAAAAGTTCCTCTGTTCATCAACGAAGGCGACGTTCTTGCAATCGATACTCGTACTGGCGACTACATCTCCAGAGCATAATTTTAAAATGTTTAAAAGCAGTCCGAAAGGGCTGCTTTTTTAATTTCTTTTTCTTTAATTTTTTGATATAATTACTCTATTAAAGACTTGGAGGTTTTTATGTTAGATTTTAGCACAATGATATACCGCATTCCGGCGTTGTTGTTTGCTATAACTATCCACGAATATGCTCACGCGCAATGTGCTGACAGCATGGGTGACCCTACGCCCCGTCATATGGGCAGGCTTACCTTTAACCCTATGGCGCACCTTGACATTATGGGTGCCTTGCTTTTGGTATTGGTGGGTTTTGGTTGGGCAAAGCCTGTTGCTATTAACCAAAATAATTTCCGTAACCGTAAGGAAGGTATTATTAAGGTTTCCTTGGCTGGCCCTGCTTCCAACTTGTTTGCCTGCTTCTTGGCAGCTTTTATGGCGGCGCTTATGACCAAGCTTGGTTTGATGGGTGAGGGTATGTACAAGTTCCTTTTGTGGATGCAGCTTTACAACGTATGGTTTGCTTTCTTTAATCTGCTGCCCATTCCTCCTTTGGATGGTAGCAAGCTCATCTCTGAAATGCTGCCTCCTTATCAAGCGTGGAAGTTTGATAATTTTGTAGGGCAGTATGGTATGTACATTCTCTTTGCGTTGGTACTGACTGGTGCCATGGGCTGGATTATCAATCCTTTAGCAAGAATGTATATGTATTTGGTAAGTTCAATCTTAGCAATTGTATTTTAGAATAAATATGTAAAGGGGTTTTTATGATGAACAAAGGTAGAATTTTTAGCGGTATGCAGCCTTCCGGACGTTTCCATTTGGGTAACTACATGGGCGCATTGGAAAACTGGGTACGCTTGCAACATGAATATGAATGTTTCTTTTCCATCGTTGATTTGCACGCTTTGACTTCTTCTTATGCAGATACTTCCAAGCTGCAAGAAAATGTTATGGAAATGGCTATCGACTGGTTGAGCGCAGGTCTTGACCCGGAGAAGAACGTTATTTTCGTACAATCCCATGTTAAGGAACATGCTGAATTGGCATTGCTCCTTGGTATGAGCACTCCTCTTGGCTGGCTGGAACGCGTACCGACCTACAAGGATAAGATTCGTGACCTTGAAGGCACCAATAAAGATTTGCACACCTATGGCTTCTTGGGTTACCCTGTTTTGATGGCAGCAGATATTATGCTCTACAAAGCAACCTGCGTACCCGTAGGTGAAGACCAATCTGCACATTTGGAATTGACTCGCGAAATCGTACGTCGCTTTAACTATATGTACAAAAAAGAAGTGTTCCCGGAACCGCAAGCAGTATATTCCAAAGCGAAAGTACTGCCCGGCATTGACGGTCGCAAAATGTCCAAATCCTACGGCAACACCATTCCCTTTGGTGCTTCTCCGGAAGAACTGTGGCAACAAGTGCGTATGATGACCACTGACCCGAAACGTATTAAGAAAACTGATCCTGGTGACCCCAACGTATGTATCGTTTACCAATTCCATAAAGTATTCAACACCGAAGAAGCAAACAACATTGCTGCACAATGCTGTGCTGGTTCCATTGGTTGCGTACAATGCAAAAAAATGTTAGCAGAAAAAATGAACAATATGTTGGCAGACATCCACATTAAACGTGAAGAACTGTCCAAGAAACCAGGTTATATTAAGGAAGTACTGGAATACGGTGCTCAACGTGCCCGTGTGGAAGCTGAGAATAACATGGCTGAAATTAAGGCAGCAATGAACATTTGGTAATATATGGCTAATTTATCTATTAAGGTAAGTGATTTTGAAGGCCCCTTAGACCTTTTGATGCACTTAATTGAAAGAGATAAAATTGATATTTACGATATTCCCATCGTTTCCATCACGGAGCAGTACATTAGCTACCTGCGCCAGATGAGTGAGTTTGACATGGAGGTTGCCAGTGAATTTTTAGTAATGGCGGCAACACTCCTGCAAATTAAGTCCCGCATGCTGCTTCCTAAGGAAGTTGTAGCAGGTGAGGAAGAAGAGGCAGACCCTCGTCAAATGCTGGTAGAAATGTTGGTTGAATATCGCAGGATTAAAAAGAGTGCTGCTGCACTGCTGGAAATGAAGGTTACTGCTGGACGAATGTTTAGCCGTAAGCCGTATTTCGCAGGCTGCGTACAGCTTAACTTACCAAACTACCACGTGCGCGACCTGTTACTTGCTTTGGCAGGTATCGTCAACGAAGAAGATAAGCCTGTTGCCTTTGTAGAACCCCAAGCTTTTAGCGTGCAGGAGAAGATGACAGAAATTCTTGACCGCTTAAAGGCAAATACTATGGGATTTAGGCTTAGCGATTTGTTTGCCGTAGGTGCGAGAGGCGAGAAGGTAGCAGCATTTCTAGGTGTGTTGGAGCTGTTGAAGATTGGCTCCATTACCATTTCTCAAAGCGAGCAGTTTGCCCCAATTTATATTTTTGCTAAACAGGGAGAGCAATAAGCATGTATTATGACCATTTACAAGGAGCCTTGGAAGCAGTGCTCTTTACTGCCGGCGAGCCTATCTCCGTCAGTGAGCTTGCAGAGCTTTTACAAATTGAAAAGCCCCAGGTGTGGGATCTTCTTTCTTCCTTAGGTAAGGCTTACGAAGCAGAAAACCGCGGTTTAATGGTGCGTGAAATTGCAGGTGGTTACCAGCTGGTGACTAAGCCACAGCATTACAACTTGCTTGCTCAACTTGAAACCAATAAAGAAGTAAAATTGACCAACGCAGGTATGGAAACCCTTGCCATTGTTGCTTTTAAACAGCCTGTTACCCGTGCAGAGATGGAAGCCATCCGTGGGGTAAAGGTTGACGGCGTTGTCAATACCCTGCTGGAATTGGGACTCATTGCAGAAGCTGGTAGAAAGAAAGCCATTGGTAACCCCATTCTTTACGCTACCACGGACAAATTTTTAACAGTGTTTGGTTTAAATTCCCTGTCGGATTTACCCAATCCTGAAACCGCAAACTTAGATGATTATCCAGAAGAAGAGGTTGAACCGACCCTTGCTCAATTGGAAGCAAACGGTCAGCAAACCTTGCCTCTGGAAAATTTATAAAGGAAACTCTAAAAGTTTAAGCTCTTTACTAGGGCTAAAGGAGTTATTTTAATGGAAGAACGTTTACAGAAAATTTTGGCTGCGGCAGGTGTAGCATCCCGTCGTGAAGCTGAAAAGGTGATTACCGCAGGTAGAGTGCGTGTTAACGGTAAACTTGTTACCGAACTTGGTACTAAGGTTGACCCTAAGCAAGTACGTATTACCGTTGACGGCAAGCCTATCAAAACTGAAAAGAAAGTGTATTACCTGTTCAACAAACCTCGTGGCGTAGTTACTACCATGAGCGACCCCCAAGGTAGACGAACCGTGGCAGATTTCTTGCAAGACTGCCAAGAAAGAGTGTTCCCTGTAGGTCGTTTGGACTACAATACAGAAGGCTTGTTGCTTTTGACTAATGATGGTGAGCTGGCACAAAAGCTGATGCACCCCAGTCATGAAGTTAATAAAACCTATGAGGTTAAGGTGCCTGGCATTGTTCCTCAAGAAAAATTAGATTTACTGCGTGTGGGCGTGAAGCTGGAAGATGGCATGACTGCTCCTGCAATTGTAAATTTAATTGAATATGACCACGAAAAAAACTGCAGTTACTTTACCGTTACCATTCACGAAGGCAAGAACCGTCAAGTGCGCCGTATGTGTGACTTCATTGGCTTCCCTGTCCGTGAGTTGAAACGTACCAAGATGGCTAACTTAAATATTAAAGGTCTTGGCAAAGGCAGATATCGTGAGCTGTTAGACCAAGAGCTGGCTGAACTGAAAAAGGTGGCTCATTTATGAGTAAGGTAATCATTATTGGTGGCGGTGCAGCTGGCTTACTTGCAGGAATTGCTGCTGCTACCTATGGTGCAGAAGTTACTATTATTGAAAAAATGCGTCAGCCTGGTAAGAAAATGCTCATTACTGGCAAAGGTCGCTGCAATATTACCAACGCAGGCGAGCTGCAGGATATTATCAAGAACATTCCCGGTAACGGACGTTTCCTGAATAGTGCTCTGCGCCAGTTCAGTAATGACGATATTGTGTGCCTGTTGGAATGTAATGGCTTGGAGACGAAGGTTGAACGTGGCAACAGGGTTTTCCCTGTAACTGACAAAGCGAAAGACGTTGTAGATACTTTGGTGAAAATCTACACTCAGTATGGCGGTAAGCTCATTACTGACTGCAAGGTAACCGAAATTACCACTAAAGACGGTGTGGCTACTGGCGTTAAGACTACTAACGGACACTTTACTGCGGATAAGGTGATCTTGTGCGCAGGTGGTGCTTCTTACCCCGGTACGGGTAGTGATGGCGGTGGCGCGAAGCTGGCGGCGAAGGTGGGGCATACTATTATTCCCTTGAAGCCTTCTTTGGTGCCTCTGGTTAGTGATTACGCTTATGTAGACGATTTGCAAGGCTTATCACTGCGTAATGTGCGTGCAACCCTTTATGGTAATGGCAAAAAGCTGACTGATGATTTTGGTGAAATGCTCTTTACCCATTTTGGGGTGAGTGGTCCCATTATCCTGTCCTTAAGCAATATGGCAGCAGAAGCTTTGTCCAAAGGTATGGAAGTGGAGCTTGCCATTGACCTGAAGCCTGCTTTAAGCGAAGAAAAGCTTGATGCCCGTATTCAACGTGACTTTGCTACCTACAGTCGTAAGCAATTAGTAAACGGCATGAAGGACTTGCTGCCTCAACGGTTGATTCCCGTAGTTTGCGATATGGCATATTTGGATGAAGAAAAGTTCATTAACCAAATCAGTCGTGAAGAACGCAAGCGTTTACTGGAAACCTTAAAGCATTTTGTTGTGCCCATTACGGGAACTCGTCCCATTGCGGAAGCAATCGTTACCGCAGGCGGCGTTTCTGTTAAAGAAATAAATCCTAAAACAATGGAATCAAAACTTATTCAAGGACTGTATTTTGCAGGTGAGGTAATGGATGTTGACGGTTATACTGGTGGCTTCAACCTGCAAGCTGCTTTCTCCAGTGGTTACGCTGCAGGGGTAGCTGCGTCCTCATAAGAAGGTGTATGTAAGATGAAAAAATTAGTTGTAGCAATTGATGGTCCTGCTGGCGCAGGTAAAAGTACAATTGCAAAGCTTGCTGCAGAAAAATTAGGCTATGCCTATATTGACACTGGTGCTATGTATCGCAGTGTAGCTTGGAAGTTCTTGCAAACCGGTGCAGAATTTGACGAAGCTTTCATCAGCAAGCTGTCTCAAGAAATGGTGATTGAATTTAAGCCTGAAGCAAGCGTGAATAGAGTTTTTGTTGATGGCACCGAAGTTACTGCTGTCATCCGTAGTGCAGAAGTAACAGCCAACGTTTCTCGCGTGGCTGCCATTGGTGCAGTGCGTGAAGCAATGGTTGACCAACAACGCCGTATGGGCGAAGCTGGCGGCGTGCTTTTGGACGGTCGTGATATTGGCACCGTGGTATTCCCCAATGCTGAAGTGAAAATTTTCTTGACCGCTACAGTGGAAGAGCGTGCTATGCGCCGTTACAAAGAACTGGTTGCCAAAGGTGAGCAAGTAGATTTGGCGCAATTGCAAGAAGATATTGCAGCTCGCGACAAGCAAGACATGGAAAGAGAAATCAGCCCCCTCCGTCAAGCAGAGGATGCTATTTACTTAGATACTTCTGATATGACCATTGACGAAGTAACTGCTTATATTTTGAATTTGGTAGGTGAAAAAGAAAATGCTGTATAATATTTTTCACGCTACCGTGAAGTTTATCTTGAAGGTTTTATTCACCATCTTCCTGCGTATGGATGTAAAGGGTGAAGAAAATATTCCGATGAGTGGTCCTTTGGTGCTGGCTTGTAACCACATCAGCCTGCTTGACCCTCCTGTACTGGGAACCGCTGCTACCCGTAAGGTTAAGTTCATGGCAAAGGCAGAGCTTTTTGTACCTGTGCTTGGTACCATCTATAAATTGTTAGGTGCGTTCCCCGTTAAACGTGGTGGTAACGATAAGGCTGCCATTAAATTTGGTATTGACCTGCTGAAGAGCGGTGGGGTACTGGCAATCTTCCCGGAAGGTACTCGTAGCAGAACTGGCGAGCTGGGTAAGGCTGCGCCCGGTGCACTGATGATGGCAAGCAAATCCCTTGCGCCCATCGTACCTGCCTGCGTAGTTGGTACTGACGTGTTCCGCGTTGGCAAGCTTTGGCCTAAGGTATCCGTACGCTTTGGCAAGCCTATCTACTTCCCCAAAGACGAACCAATTACCAAAGAAGTGTTGAAAAACATGACTGACGAAATGATGGCTCGTATTGCGGAATTACAAGCTGGTGTAAAAAATGGAAATTAAAATTGCAGAATACTGCGGCTTTTGCTACGGTGTGAAGCGAGCTGTGGAAATGGCAGAGAAGGCAGCAGAGGAGTGCGTCAACGGCGCAACCTTGGGGCCTTTGATTCATAATCCTCAGTTTATTGCTGAACTGGAAGCCAAGGGCATTGCCTGCAAAGAAGATTTAGCAGAGTTCACCGCCGGTGAAACTGTTATCTTCCGTTCCCATGGTGTAGGCCCAGAAGTTTACGAGGAAGCAGAAGTAAAGCAGTTAAATATAATCGATGCGACCTGTCCTAATGTGCGCATGGCACAGAAAAAAGCTTTTCAAGCTGCACAAGATGGTTTTTTACCTATAATTGTTGGAGAAAAAAATCACCCAGAAGTAAAAAGTATTAAAAAGTGGGCAGGAGAAAACGCAATCGTTGTCGAATACTTAAAGGATATTTCTGACATACCGCAAAAAGATAAGTATGCGGTTATCATTCAGACTACTTTTGAACTGCAAAAGTTTGAAGAAATTTTAGCAGCACTTCAAAAGGAACGTGAAGGTGAATATAGGGTAGAGCGCACAATCTGCTTGGCTACATCGCAACGCCAAAACGCTGCCATGAAATTAGCAGGCGAGGTTGATGCCTTTATCGTTATTGGTGGACGTAACAGTGCTAACACTCGTCATCTGTACGAGCTGGTGGCAGGTAAATGTCCTAAAGCCTATCACATTGAAACCGCGGCTGAATTAGAGCCGGATATGTTCAGGGATTGTATTAAAATTGGAATCACGGCAGGAGCATCAACTCCCGACCGTTTAATTAAGGAGGCTATTGCAGCAATGGAAAACATGGATTTTGAAAGTTTGTTGGCACAAAGTGAGGAGGTTAACGTATATCCCGGTAAAATCGTGGAAGCTACCGTTATTCAATTGGATAAAGATGGCGTTTATGTAGATTTTGGCTATATGCGCGAAGGCATTGTAACCTATCCGGAATGGTCTTTGACTGAAACTGCCGAAGAATTGATGGCTACCATCAAAGTTGGCGACAAAGTAGAAGTTAAAGTTATCCCCGGTACTTCTAAAGACGACTTTGTTCGTATGTCCAAAATTAAAGCTGAACGCGACGCAGCTTGGAAAAACGTAGCAGAATTGGCTGAAGGCGAAAAACGCGCAGCTACCGTTAAAGTTATCCGCATCATTAAAAATAAAGCTAAAAACATCGTTGGCTTGGCAGTTGCAGTTGAAGGCGTAGAAGGCTTCATGCCCGCTTCCCACGTTGAATTGAAACGTGTAGAAGACTTCACCGGCTATGTTGGTCAAGAATTAGAAGCTGAAATCATTGAAGTTGATCTGGAAAAGAAACGCATCGTTGTTTCTCGCCGTGACCTCTTGAAAGCTGAAAAAGAAGCTAAAGCTAAAGCTTGGAAAGAAGCTAAAGAAGCTCGCATCGCTGCAGCTAAAGAAGCTCGCGCTGCTGCTGAAGAAGCTGCTTACGCTTCCGTTGAAGAAGGCACCGTTGTTCCTGGTAAAGTAGTTAAAATTGCTGAATTCGGTCTGTTCGTAGAAGTAGGTCAAGGTTTGGTTGGCTTGGTTCATAACACTGAACTCTCCTGGAACCGCAATGCTAAAGCTGAAGACGTTGCACAAGTTGGCGACGAAGTTGAAGTATTCATCAAAAAAATCGACCGCGAAAACAAACGCGTTGCATTGTCCATCAAAGCTACCCAAGAAGATCCTTGGAAAGTTGAAGCTGGCAAACTGAACATCGGCGACATCGTAGAAGTACAAGTTCTGCGTTTCTTGCCCTTCGGTGCAATCGTTAAAATTAGCGACAAAGTTGAAGGCTTGGTACACATCTCCGAAATCGCTGAAGAACGCATCGCTAAAGCTGACGACGTTCTCGAAGCTGGTCAAATTGTAAAAGCTCAAGTTCTGAAAATGGACCTCGAAGGCAAAAAAATCGGCCTGAGCATCGTAAAAGCTGCTCAAGCTGCTGAACAAGCTGAATACAGCTCTTACCTGAACGGTTCCGAAGGCTTGACCCAAGACCTGTCCGAACAACTTCAATAATAGAGGAATAGCTTATGAAGCGCGCTCAACGCAAACTTGAACATATTAAATATGCTTTAGAGCTTGGCGATGGACCTAAGAGCACGCATTTTGAAGATATTCGTTTCTTACATAATTGTCTGCCGGAAGTTAATCCGGCAGACATTATTTTATCTGTTGAATTTTTGGGCAAACAATTATGTTTGCCTTTTTTAATAGATGCCATTACCGGGGGAACGGATGCTGTTCTAGATGTGAATGCTAAGCTCTCCCAAGCTGCCGCTCAATTAGGCATTGCCATGGCGGTAGGCTCCCAGTATGGTGCGGTGCGGGATAAAATTGGTTATGCTAGCTATGAGGTTGTGCGTAAGTACAATCCTGATGGTGTAGTCATTGCCAATACCAGCGCACTTGCTACGCCAGAACAAGCCTGTGAAGCAGTAAAAATGCTCAACGCAGATGTTATTGAAGTACATCTTAACCCAGCCCAAGAGCTTTTCATGGGCGAGGGTGATAAAGATTTCCAAGGCTTGCTGGATAATCTGCTCCGAATCCGAGATGGGGTAGAGGTTCCTATCATTGTCAAGGAAACTGGCTGCGGCATTGCTGCTGAGGAATACGCACGCCTTAAAGCCCAAGGCTTTAGCTATTTTGACTGCGCAGGTGCAGGTGGCACTAACTTTCCTGCCATTGAAGCAGCTCGCTATGGCAAGGAGCTTACCAGCGACTTTGCAGGATGGGGCTTGCCTACGGCTTGGACAATGCTCGACGGTGCAGTAACCTTAAAGGCAGGCGATACCCTTATTGCTAGCGGTGGTATCCGAAACGCAAGCCAAGCTGCCAAAGCTTTTGCCCTCGGTGCAGATGTGGTAGGCATGTCCGGCAATGTACTGCGCCTTATCCAAGCAGGTGGTGTAGATGCAGTAGTAGCTTACTTTGAAGAATTGAGCAATCAGCTTGCTAATTACCTGCAGCTTCTTGGCGCGAAGGCTCCCAAGGACTTGCGTAAGGTACCTGTAATTTATAGCGGTGAAACTGCAAACTACATTGCTAACCGTGGCTATGAGCTTTCTGTTTTGAGTAAGAACAGAAGATAGCAGGCTAGGCAAAACTTTCAAGAAAAATTAAAAGGCAGACGATGCATTAGTTAAGTACTAATAAGTCGTCTGCCTTTGTTGTTTAGTTAATAGGAGCAACTTAGCTTGATTGGTTTAGCCAAGTATTAGTGGTGATTATTTTAGTCTTCTTTTAATTTTTACTTCTTGTAAGCTGCGGAAGTCAGTACTTCCATTTTAGCGAAGGCTTTGGGGATTCTGCCTAAGTCGAACTTCGCAGAAACTTTTTTGTTAGCAGGTACGGTGATTGCAAAAAGGCTTCTTGCGTAAATAATTTCGCCTGCTTCGTTGTAGTAAACAATTTGTGCATTGCAGTTCAAATCAAAAGTTGTCAAAAATATTTATGACGTGATGTTGAAAAAAGGACACAAATAGTATACACTATATTTGAAATTACTAGAAAGGGTGTGAGCATCATAGCATTAAGCATCAGGCAAAAACGTATTGCTGAAATTGTGCGCTTAGATGGGCCTATTACCGGTGAACATATTGCGGAACGCTTAAATGTTACCAGAGCCGCTTTGCGTAGCGACTTGGCAATTTTGGTCATGGGCGGTATTTTAGATGCACGTCCCAAAGTAGGTTATTATTACACAGGCAAAAATACTTTAGGTATGTTGATGGAAGAAATTTCCAGCATCTGCGTAAAGGATTTGCAATCTGTACCCATTGCAATTGCTCAGGAAAAAAGTGCTTATGAAGCAATCGTAACCATGTTCTTAGAAGATGTAGGCTCCGTTTTTATTTTAGACGATGCCGGACTTTTGGCAGGCGTAGTATCCCGTAAGGATTTACTGAAGGCTGCAATTAACAATGCAGATTTAAATAACTTGCCCGTAGTTATGGTTATGACTCCCTTATCCAAAATTATTGTGGTAACTGAAGATGAATCTGTTGCTGCTGCAGCACGTAAACTTATTGATAATGAAATTGACAGCTTGCCCGTAGTGCGTTCTGTAAATGTTGGCAAACGTAGCTATGAGGTAGTTGGACGTATAACTAAAACCAATATTACTCGTCTGCTGGTTGATTTGGCAGAAGGCAAAGGAGGGCACTATAAGAGTGAAGAATAATCCTATCATCTATGCTGTTTCCGACTCCATCGGCGAAACTGCTGAATCTGTTGTAAAGGCTACCACTAGCCAATTCATTGAAGAAAAATTTGATGTTATTCGTGTGCCCTACGTTAGAGATAAGGCGCAAATTGATAAAATTATTGAAGAAGCTTCTCAACAAAAAGCTGTTGTGTGCTATACCATTGTTTCTCCTGAACTGCGTGAACACATTGCTGATAAGGCTATGTCCATGGACGTACAAGTGGTAGACGTATTGGGACCTATGATGAAATCCATCGAAAAGGCAACTGGTATGTTACCTAAAAACCAAGCTGGCTTGATTCACTCCCTTGACCATGAATATTTCAAACGCGTGGAAGCAGTAGAATTTGCTGTTAAGTACGACGATGGCAAGAACCCTATGGGCTTGCTGAAAGCTGACGTGGTAATCATCGGTGTTTCCCGCACCTCTAAAACTCCGCTGAGTATGTACCTTGCTCATAAACGCATCAAGGTTGCCAACGTTCCCTTAGTTCCAGAGCTTGCTCCCCCTGAAGAACTGTTCAAGGTTCCTCCTTACAAGGTAGTAGGCTTGT
>JAFTID010000053.1 GCA_017457085.1 Phascolarctobacterium sp. | reverse complement strand
GCTGACCCTACCGGTAACATGAAATTGAAATTGGCTTTGTCCAAAGCAAAAGCTAACAACATTCCTAAAGATAATATTAAACGTGCAATCGATAAAGGTTCCGGTGCTCAAGACGGTAGCAACTGGGAAGAAATTACTTATGAAGGCTACGGTCCTGCTGGCGTTGCTTTGATGGTAAGTGCTCTTTCTGACAACCGTAACCGTACTGCTGCAGACGTTCGTCACGTATTCTCCAAATACGGCGGCAACATGGGTGCAACTGGTTGCGTAAGCTATATGTTCCAAGAAAAAGGCATCTTTGTTGTAAGCAAAGAATCTGGTGTAGAAGAAGACGACCTGATGATGATTGCTCTTGAAGCTGGTGCAGAAGACATCAAGGTTGAAGAAGATAGCTTTGAAATTGTTACCGACCCCGCTGCTTTTGACGATGTAGAAAAAGCATTGGCTGATAACAACATTGAAGTTGAAATGTCCGAAATCACCATGGTTCCTGATACCATGACCGAGCTGAGCGGCGATGATGCTGTAAAAATGCAAAAAATGCTGGACGCTCTTGATGATTTGGACGATGTGCAAGACGTTTATACCAACGCTGACTTGCCGGACGAAGAAGAGTAAGAGTACTATAAAGCAGGCAAGTACATTGCCTGCTTTTTTTAAATCTGTTATAAGCACCGTCTAACTTTGTTGGAACTGCAATTGCTTGCTCGACGTACGTCCAGTACGCCTTCGCTGCACAATTTTGTTCCGCCTCGTTATACAGCACTTCTAACAGATTTATGTTGAGAGGATAGATTATGATCGCACTAGGCATTGACCCCGGTACCGCTATCTGCGGTTACGGAATTGTGGATTTAACTGGAAATAAACTGAAGCCCATTCATTATGGGGCGGTGTTTACCGATAAGGATATGGCGCCGGAAATGCGCTTGAAGAAGATTTATGAGGAAATCAGTCTTTTGATTGATACTTATAAGCCTGACATTATGAGCATTGAGAAGCTGTTCTTTAATCGTAACGTTACTACTGCAATTCCCGTAGGACAGGCTAGGGGCGTAGTGCTGCTGGCAGCTGCCAATAAGAATCTTCCTATTTTAGAGTTTACCCCCATGCAGATTAAGCTGGCGGTGGTTGGCACCGGTAGTGCGACTAAGGAGCAGGTAACATTTATGGTGCAGCATTTGCTGAACATTAGGCAGAAGCCTAAACCGGACGATGTTGCCGATGCTTTGGCAGTAGCAATCTGCGGGCTGCACACGGCAGCGACAAGAAGATGGCAGGAGTTGGTATAGATGATAGGCGCGCTGAAAGGTATTGTTGCTCATTTGGCAACTGATAATTGCATATTGGATACCGCAGGTGGCGTTGGCTATCGTGTGTTTATGCCTTCTGCTCATTTGGCACAACTGACCTTGGGCAAGGAGGTACGCGTGCACGTGCATACAGCGGTGCGCGAGGATGCTATTTTGCTCTACGGTTTTTTGAGCCAAGAATATTATGATTTGTTTGAACTTTTGCTGACTGTCAGTGGCGTTGGTCCTAAGATGGCGCTGGGTATTTTATCCGCTGTTAAGCCTGATGCTTTCTACTTGGCAGTGCAAAGTAAAGATATGAAAATGCTGGTGAAGCTGCCCGGTGTTGGCAAGAAGACAGCAGAGCGTATGCTGTTGGAACTTAAGGACAAGGTTGGCGGTATCAGCGCTGATGATGTAAATGATTTTGGGGCAACTGTGGAAGCCGGTGGCAGTGGTGCTGTGGCAGAAGCTATAGAAGCACTAAACTCCTTAGGCTATAGTAATAGTGAAATTATGCCCATCTTGAAAGATATACCCAACAGTGCAAGCTTGAGCAGTGAAGAACTGCTTCGCCAAGCACTTAGAATGTTTGCAAGGAGGCAGTAATGGAATTTGATGACAGAATTATTGCCGGACAGGAGCAGGAAGCCGATGGTTGGCAGTATAGCCTGCGACCCCGTCTGTTAAATGAATACATCGGTCAAAACCAAGTCAAAGATAATCTTTCCATTTTTATCAAGGCTGCCGCTGCAAGACATGAAGCCCTTGACCACGTACTGCTGTTTGGACCTCCGGGTTTAGGCAAGACTACTTTGGCTAACATCATTGCTAACGAGTTGAACGTTAATATTCGCGTGACCAGTGGTCCTGCTATCGAAAGACAGGGCGATTTGGCGGCGATTTTAACCAACTTAGGCGATAATGATGTGCTTTTTATTGACGAAATTCACAGGCTTTCCAAAACGGTAGAAGAAATTTTGTATTCTGCCATGGAGGATTTCGCCTTAGATATAATTATTGGCAAAGGCCCTAGCGCTCGCAGTGTGCGTTTGGATTTGCCAAAGTTTACCCTTATTGGTGCTACTACTCGTTTAGGTAGCATTGCTGCACCCCTGCGTGACCGCTTTGGTGTGCAATGTCGTTTAGAATTCTACAAGCCGGAGGAATTACAGTTCATCATTACCCGTGCGGCAGAAATCCTGAACGTACAAATTGACAGGGAAGGTGCTGCTGAAATCGCACGTCGTAGCAGAGGTACCCCCCGTATCGCTAATAGACTGCTGAAAAGAGTACGCGACTTCGCACAAGTTTTGAATGCGCCTGAAATAAACAAACAGCTGGCTTCCGAAGCGCTTGCGAAGCTTGAAGTTGATGCTTACGGCTTTGACCGTAACGATAGACGTATCTTGAACACCATCGTTAAAACCTTTGGTGGTGGCCCCGTTGGTATCGAGACCATTGCTGCAGCAGTAAGTGAAGAGACTACTACCATTGAAGATGTTATCGAGCCTTACTTGATGCAATTGGGTATGCTGCAACGTACGCCGAGGGGACGCATCGCGACTAGAGAAGCGTACAGATATTTAGGTATACCTATACCTGAAAAAGCGTGATAAGCACCGTTATGCTTTGTCGCAGTTCATTCGCTTGCTCGACGTACTACCAGTACGCCTTCGCTGCACGAATTTTCACTGCTTTGCGCCTTCCGGTACTTCTAACGCTTTTTAAATGAAAGGTAGTTATAATGAAAATTTTACTACACGCTTGCTGTGGCCCCTGCGCCTGCTATCCAACAGAAAAGCTGGCGGCTGACTGCAAGGAGTTTGATATTCTATACTTTAATCCCAATATTCACCCCTACAAGGAGTTCAAGCAACGCTTGGCAACACTACGCCAGTTTTGTGAAAAGAAGCAGATAGCTCTCTTCATCGACAAAACCTATCCCTTGGAAGAGACTGTACGTGGAATGGTGTGCGAGCCTACAGTTCGCTGTGCCTACTGCTACCGTGTACGCATGCGTTACGCCGCAAAATTTGCCAAAGAAAATGGCTACGATGCTTTTAGCACCACCTTGCTGGTAAGTCCCTACCAAAAGCACGCCCTTATCATCAAGGAAGCAGAAGCTGCTGCTCAAGAATTTGGCATCCCCTTTTACTACGAAGACTTCCGTGTAGGCTACCAACGTGGCGTAGATATTAGCCTGGAAATGGGACTCTACCGCCAACAATACTGTGGTTGTGTCTTTAGCGAACGTGATCGCTATTTGATAGTGAAGAAGAAGGCGGAAATGCCTACTGAAAAAATTACTAGAGTTAGCAAAATTCTACATATGATTAATAGTTAAACATTTTTTCAGGAACGGAAAATATATAAATTACGAATAGAAAAAATAAATGTAAGGAGATCACAATGCTGAAAAAGCTTTTACTCATCTGTATAATGTTGCTCTGCTTAGGCAATGCTTGCTTTGCTTTCGCTAGCGACGACTTGCGCGTAGCACTCGTCTACGGACAGTACAGTGCTGAAATCAGCTGTGATGATGAATTTACAATCCAAGACCTTGCGACCGGGAAGGAAAGCACAATCCCGCAAGGCAAATACTTTTTGAACGTTAAAGATGGCAAGCTCACCATGGGCGAGCACATCTTTAGTAATAAAATAGAAATCAATCGCTACGAAGGTAAGTCCCTGCCACAAATCAATAAGCGTCGTTACGCAGGCACCCTTGTTGCCCAAACTCAAGGGGATAAGCTTTTGATTAACAACGTCGTAAATTTAGAGCTGTATTTGTGTAGCGTATTACCTGACAAGACCATGCCCATCTGGCCTGACGAAACCATTAAGGCGCAGGCGGTGGCAGCTCGTAGCTACGCCAAATATATGATGTGGCAAAATGAGCATAACGCTTACGACATCACTGCCAATGATAAGGAGCTTACCTATCAAGGTACTGGTGCGGAAAAGACTGCAATCAGCAAGTTTATTAAAGCAACTGCCGGACAAATCTTAGTTGATAGCGCAGGCAATCCTGCTCAAGCTGTAACCACCTCCAGCACTGGGGGCAAGACTGCTTCTGCCAAGGAAGTGTGGGGTAGGGAAGTAAGCTATCTGCAATCTGTAGAAGATTACGACAGCGACAGCCCCGAACATAAATGGGAATACCACGCTTCACCCATTATGGTGCGTAACTTTTTAGAGCAAAATGGCTACGCGGTGGGTAAGCTGGAAAGCATCAAGCTTTCCCCTATGGATGAACCTGATAACGACCGTACTGCCACTGGCAGGGTAGCGTACCTGATTATCGCCGGTGATGCAGGCGTGGTAAAAATTTCTGGCTTACATTTGATGCAGCTGCTGTCCTTGAACAGCACTCTGTTTGATATTGAAACTGGTGTCCCTGTTCCCGATACCTTGAACGTGCCTATTACCAATTATTACGGCATGCAAATCGGAAGCAAGGATATTAATATAAAAGTTAAAGACAAAGACGAGCCTGTCTGGAAAAACGTCATTCGCAGTTACCATTTGCTCAGCGGAGGTAAGGATGAAAAGATTACATTCCGTGGTATGGGCAAGGGCGAAGGCGTTGGTTTGAGTGTGTGGGGTGCTAGAGGTATGGCAAATGCTTCTGCGAAGAACACTTACAAGAAAATTCTCGCTCATTATTATCCGGGCACAAGTCTTATCAAATAGGAAGAGAAAAGTATGTTTGTAAAAGATTTTGATTATGAATTACCACAAGAGCTGATTGCTCAACACCCAATGGAACCTCGCGACCATTCTCGATTGATGGTTGTGGATAAAAATACTGGTGAAATTGAGCATAAGCATTTTTATGATTTGCTGGACTATCTGGAACCGGGGGATTTGCTGGTTTTCAATGATACCCGCGTAATTCCGGCACGTCTTTTTGGTTATAAGGATACCGGCGCCCACGTCGAAGTTTTCCTGCTGGCTCGTAAGAACGCTACCGATTGGGAAGCTCTGGTTCGTCCCGGTAAGAAGCTCCAAGTTGGTGCTAAGATTACCTTTAGCGAAGATCTTTCTGCTGAAGTGATTGATTATACTGATTTTGGTGGACGTATTGTCCGTTTCCATTATGACGGCATCTTCGAGGAAATCTTAGATAGATTGGGCGAAACTCCCTTGCCCCCTTATATTACTGCTCCCTTGGAAGATAAGGAGCGTTACCAAACCGTTTACAGCCGTGAACGTGGTAGTGCTGCTGCTCCTACTGCAGGTCTCCATTTTACCAAGGAGCTTCTGCAAAAGATTAAGGACAAGGGCTGTGAGGAAGTTTTCGTAACCCTGCACGTAGGCTTGGGAACCTTCCGTCCCGTAAGTGCAGAAAAGATTGAAGACCACCAAATGCACCGCGAGTTCTACACCGTGAGTGAAGAAGCTGCTGCTGCCATCAACAAGGCAAAGGCAGAGGGTAGACGCATTGTCGCTGTAGGTACTACTGCTGTCCGTACCTTGGAATCTGCCGGCGCAGACGGAGTGATGAAGGCGGGCGGTAACTTTACCCAAATCTTCATTTATCCCGGTTACGAATACCGTTTTGTAGATGCACTTGTTACCAATTTCCACTTGCCTCAAAGTACACTCTTGATGCTTGTTTCCGCATTAAGCAGTCGCAAGATTATGCTTGATGCCTACGCAGTGGCTGTGACTGAAAAGTATCGCTTCTTCTCTTTTGGTGATGCGATGTTTATTAATAATAAGTAGATGTAATTTTAGAAGGAGCGTTTATGTGTAAAAATCACGCAGTAAAATACGAACTAATCAAAGAATGTAGCCGTAGTGGTGCGCGCCTTGGCAAGCTGCACACCCCTCATGGTACTTTTGATACCCCTATGTTTATGCCCGTAGGCACTCAGGCAACAGTTAAGACCATTTCTCCTGAAGAATTGTACGATATGGGTAGCCAAGTTATTCTGGCGAACACCTATCACTTGTTCCTGCGCCCCGGTCATGAGCTGGTACAAAAGGCTGGCGGTTTGCATAAATTTATGAACTACAAACGAGGTATGCTCACCGATAGTGGTGGCTTCCAAGTATTCAGCCTTGGTGCTATGCGTAAAATTACCGAAGAAGGCGTTATGTTCCGTTCTCACATTGACGGTAGCAAAAAGTTCCTCTCTCCGGAAATCGCAACCAACGTACAAGAAGCTTTGGGTGCTGATATTGCCATGGCATTTGACGAATGCATTCCGTACCCTGCAACCTATGAATATGCTAAAAAATCTACTGAGCGTACTACCCGTTGGGCAAAACGCTGTTTAGAAGCGCACACTCGTGAAGACCAATCCATGTTTGGTATCGTGCAAGGCGGTATGTATCCTGACCTGCGCAAAATGAGCGTTGAGCAATTAACTGAGCTAGATTTTGCTGGTTACGGCATTGGCGGTTTGAGTGTAGGCGAGCCTAAGCCTATGATGTATGACATCTTGGGACAAACTACCTGCTTTATGCCGAAAAATAAAGCACGCTACTTGATGGGTGTTGGTACTGCTGACTGCATCGTGGAAGCAGTAAACCTTGGCGTTGATATGATGGACTGCGTGTTCCCGACACGTGTTGCCCGCAATGGTACTGCTATGACCAACGAAGGTCGTTTGGTAGTGCGTAACGCTACTTATGCAGAAGACTTCCGTCCCATCGAAGAAGGTTGCACCTGCTATACTTGCCGCAACTTCAGTCGTGCGTATATTCGCCATTTGTTTAAAGCAGAAGAAGTTTTTGCGTTGCG
This sequence comes from Phascolarctobacterium sp., assembly GCA_017457085.1. Classification (GTDB taxonomy): domain Bacteria; phylum Bacillota; class Negativicutes; order Acidaminococcales; family Acidaminococcaceae; genus JAHHUH01. Next base: position 1,904 of record JAFTID010000053.1, on the reverse strand, counting down.
CTTGCTGACCATTCACAACTTACACTTCCTGCTTGATTTCAGCAGAAGAATCCGCGAAGCTATCGCCAACGATAACTTCCCTGAATTCCGCGAAAGATTTTTGCAAAACTATAAAGCTTAAAACAGGAGTTTTTGCTTTATTGGAGAATATATACAAATTATAAGTCTTTAAATCAATTATGGAGGTGCTCTATGTTTGGTGCTGATACAATGGCATTGATTAATGCGGTGTTTCCGTTTTTCTTAATGGGTGGTATTTTTTACTTCATGCTTTGGAAACCCCAAAAGAAACAACAACAAGATCGTCAAAATTTGCTTAACTCTTTGAAGAAGGGCGATCAAATCATTACTATTGGTGGTATCTATGGTACTATTACTGATTTGTCCGAAAGAACTGTTAAAGTAGAAATTGCAGAAGGTGTGGAAATTACCATGGTTCGTTCCGCGGTAAGCAATTTCCAAGATCCTAACCGCACACAAGGCGAATAAGGATATTAAGGGGGAATAGTTTTGAGATGGAATGAATTAGGGAAATTCCTGATTATTGCATTGGCAATCATCGGGGGCTTCTGTGTTTATATCCAACCGTTGTCCAATTCCATTAAACAAGGTTTGGACTTACAAGGTGGTACTCACGTAGTTTTACAAGCTGTGGATACACCTGAATTGAAAGTAGATGATGATGCTGTAAATCGCAGCGTTAAAATTATTGAACGTCGTGTTAACGAGCTTGGCTTGACTGAACCTGTAATTCAACGTCAAGGCAAAGACCGTATCATCGTAGAATTGCCGGGCGTAAAAGACCCTGAAAAGGCAATCGCAATGCTCGGCCGTACTGCAATGCTGCATTTCCAAGATGACCGTGGCAACGTAGTGCTTTCCGGTAGCGACTTGAAGGATGCGCGTGCGCAAATTGCTCAAGGCAACCAAGCAGTTGTAGGCTTGGAGTTCAACTCTGAAGGCGCAGATAAATTTGCTGAATTGACTGCTAAAAACATTGGCAAACAAATTGCTATCGTACTTGACGGCGAAGTGCTTACTGCTCCCGTAGTACAAGAAGCAATTACTGGTGGTCGTGCGCAAATTTCCGGCTCCCGTTCCATTGAAGATGCAGAACGTTTGGCAATATTGCTACGCAGTGGTTCCTTGCCTGTTAAAATTGAAATCTTAGAAAACCGTACCGTTGGTCCTACCCTCGGTCAAGACTCTAAAGAAAAAAGTATCAAAGCCTTTGGCATTGGTATTGCCGGTGTATTTGTATTTATGATTCTGTTCTACCGTCTTTCCGGTATCGTTGCAGATATTGCGTTGCTCCTTTATGTTGTGCTGCTCTTGTTGGCTATGCGTTATTTGGGTGCAACCTTGACATTGCCCGGTATCGCAGGTATCATCTTGTCCATTGGTATGGCAGTTGACGCCAACGTACTTATTTTTGAACGCTTCAAAGAAGAAATCAGACGTGGTAAAACCTTACGTAGTGCTATGGATGCAGGCTTCGGTCGTGCATTTGTAACCATTTTTGACTCCAACGTTACTACCTTGATGGCAGCAGCAATCCTGTTCTATCTGGGTACTGGCCCCATCAAAGGCTTTGCAGTAACCTTGGCTTTGGGCGTAATTTTGAGTATGTTCACTGCAATTACCGTAACCAAATATCTGTTGCGTTTCCTCATTTATTCTAGATTTACCCAAAATCCTTGGATTTTTGGTGTGACAGCTCCTAAAGCTGATCCTGCTAAGGAGGTGTCTAAATAATGTTTTCTATTGTTAAAAACTGGAAAATCTTTTTTGCAATAACTGTTTCCTTCCTGGTTATTGGTATTGGTTCCATGCTCTTTAAGGGCTTCAATCTGGGTATTGATTTTACCGGCGGCAGCATTATGGACCTTTCCTTTAACAAGGCT
>JAFTID010000052.1 GCA_017457085.1 Phascolarctobacterium sp. | reverse complement strand
TGATCCAGTTCGTCTTGAGTAAGTATACCGCGAGCCATGTCTAAAACCTCCTGTATGAGTTAATGATAACAATGAATGAAAAGTTTTTCAAAATATTTTTGACAGGGGGTTGACGTGTCCAACCTTTAGGGTCCACCTCAGTTAGTGGCATTGCGAACAAGAGTAAGTCACTTCGGGTAGTAACTTAAGAAAAAGGGAATTTTTTCTACGAAGTGTCTTTTAGGGGGGGACAAGTGTGGTATAATAAAAATAATCTTGAAGAATGGATTAAAAAATTGTGTGTGATTTTAAAAATTGCGAGGTGTAAACGTCATGAACGAAAATTTTAAGGTGCTAGGGCGCAGGGTAAAACATCTGCGTATGGACAGAGGCATTTCGCAAACAAAGATGGCAGAGCTGTTGGAGCTTTCCCAAACAAATCTAAGCAATATGGAAAGTGGCAGGACTGCTATTACAATGCAAAACATTTTCAAAATGCGTGAGATTTTGGGATGTAAGGTAGCAGACTTTTTTGTAGACTTTGACGGTGAAGTAGTGTATGAGCCTAAAGCAAGTGAAGCTACTGCTGCGAAGCAAGCCATTGAACTTGAAGATGCAATAAATATTTTGAAGCTGCTTAAAGCAGTGGATGTTAAAGGACTCTGATTTGGCGCCCCTGCAAGGGGAGCTGGCTGCGAATGTAATGAGCAGACTGAGGGGTTGGTTATATAGCTGCAAAGAGCAGCTTGTAATAAAATTTCTTACTTAGCTTTGACTAAAAAATATTATGAAAGAAGGCGAATTTTTATGAGTAAGAAAATGATGAAAAGAAGCTTGGCACTGGGCGCATTGATGGCGTTCGTAATTACTGGTAGTGCCATGGCAGCGAGTGTTGTAAATGGTGATGTAGAAACTTTTACTGGTGAGGAGATTGTTGCTGATGCGAGTGATGCTAGTGTAGAAGCAGCTAATCGTAGCTATGGTTTAGCAGTTACTTCTGGCAGTCATACTTTAGCTGATGGGGATAAGCTTACAATTACTAATAATATGACTGGTACTGAAAGAAACTATGGTATCGTTCTGAAGAATGATGCTAAATTAACTATTAATCGTGAGGTTGAAATTAAGGTTAGTCATTCTGGTGTTGATAATATCCATGTAAGAGGTATACGTAACAGTGGGAATGGTGCTGTGTTAACTTTTAATAAAGATGTTGTTGTCAATGCGACTTTAACAAATAGTAAAACAACGGATTATGATAAACAAAGTTATGTTACTGGTATGGATACATGGAATGGCACAACAACATTTAATGGAAATGTTGAAGTAACTGTAACTGGTAATGAACTCTCAAATTCTTGGACAAATGCAGTACAAGTTGGTGACGAAGGTACTATTAATTTTAATGGTGATATAACTAATTTAACTGCTAATAGTAGTGGTTATACTGCACAAGCTATCAATTCAACTAATTCTGAAGCTGTTGCTAATTTCGAATCTACTGTTGTGAATATTGAAGCTAAATCCGATGTAGGGGTTAATGGTATTGGTGGCTCTGGTGTTGCCAAATTTTTCGGTAAAGATGCTATAGTTAATATAGATGTATTAGTTGATAAAAACGATGATCGTGTTGGTGATGCAGGTACATCCAATGCAATAGGTGTTATGAGTAACTTAGAAGTGTCTGATGCTGTTAAGGAATTTAACATCGATGTTAAAGGTTCTGGTCTTGATAGTAAAAATCCAGGCGCAACTAATGGTACTGCTGCTATCTTTGCGCTTGGTGATCAGGTTGAAGTAAATGCACAAAAATTCACTGCTAATGTAATTGCTGGTACTGATGTGGCTCGTACAGACAATACTTATGGTATTAGAGCTAGTGTTGGTGGTAATGTGGCCATCAATAGTGCCATTATTAACATTGGTGTAACTGATGATTTGGGTAGTGCGTATGGTGTACGCGCTAACTGCAATGATTTGACTAATGGTACTACTACTTATGATAATGCTGGCACCATCAACCTCGGCGGTGACAACAGCGTAATTACTATCGATGCTACTGCTAAAAATGGTTATGCTGTAGGTATTGCTGCACATCGTAGCAATGATAATAATAAAGAAAATGCAAGTGCTGTGACTGTAAACGGCAAAAGCTTAACTATCAATGCGAGTGGTGAAACTGCTTATGGCGTTTTGGGTATGAATAATACCACTGGTACTGCTGAAAATGTTTCTACTGTAACTATTAACTCCGCTGATACTACTATCAATGCAAAATCTGGTTTGGTAGCACTTTCCCAAAGCGAAATTAATGTTAATGGTAATTTGACTGTAAATTCTAAAGGTGGCGATGCAATCGTATCTCGTGGTGGTGCAACCGTAAATATCAATACCGAAGGCAAAGATAAAGTTGTTAAACTTACTGGTGACATTGATTTCAACTATGATAAAGCAACTTCTGGTTCAGCTATTGATGCTACTGTTAACCTTAATTTGACTAATGCTGATTCTTTCTTTACTGGTAAGATTTATAGATCTGGCAATCCTGAGTTGCCTGCTGACAAGAGTGCTTTGTCTGGTATGAATATTAGTCTTTCCAATGGCGCAAATTGGAATTTGACTGGTGCAAGTGATGTTAACGCTGCTACCTTTGGTGCTGGTTCTGTATTGAATATTGATGGAGCTACTTTTGAAGAAAGCAAAGGCGTTTATGCTCTCAATGGTGTAGGTGATGGCGACGTATTGACTGTTGACAAAGGTGCTTTGATTACTGTTGAAGGTATGGATAAAGCGACTTATAATATTGCAACTGGCTTTGAAAATATCGAATCTGAAGAATATTGGACTGTCGTAAATGATAATGCTTTGATGAAAGCAGAATGGGAAAAAGAAACTAATAATGATTTAAAATTAGTTGTTTCTGCTAAAGATGCTGGTGAACTTGCTGATTCTGGTGCAACTTCCGAATCTACTTCTGAATTGATTTCTAGCATTACTAATGCAATCTCTAATGGCACTGTAGATCCGAATAATAGTGCCCAACAAGCTGCTGCTGATTTCATTCAAAATGTAGTAAAAAATAATCCTACTCCTGAAGGCGTTAAACAAGCTACCGATGCAGCTGCCAAGATGGCAGAAGCTGGCGGTAACAATGCAACTGCTGCAAGCATTGTTAAAAACGTAACTGGCGTTACCAATGACCGTCTCTCCTTCAATTGCGGTCATAGCGCACCTCACAAAGGTGGTCATGGCGTAGGCTTGCTTGAAGAAGGTAGCGGTGCTGACGTTTGGGTAGAATATGTTCACGGTAAAGACGAAGTAGAAGATATGCCCAGCACTGCAGGCGCAACTTCTTACGAAGGTCAATACAATGGTATCGTAATGGGCGTTGACTTCAAGAAAGTTAACAAATTCCAAAGCGGTGTAGCATTTAACTATGGCGAAGGCGATACTAATAGCATTGGTGGCGTGGCTCGTACTCATAGCGATTATGACTTCTGGGGTATTGGTTACTATGGCAATATCCACAATGACGATAGCAACGTAATCTTTGACATCAACTATGCTAAAACTGATAGTGATGTAACCCAAGACAACAGCGGTCATACTTTTGAAGCTAGCCCTGAAACAACTACTTGGTCTGCTGGCGTTAAAGTAGAAAAACTGTATCAAAATAATAACGTACAAATCGTTCCTTACACCGGTTTGCGTTACATGAGCATTGATTCTGACGATTACTCCACTTCCGGTGGCGAATTCAACTACAGCATGGAACGTCAAGATATTTGGCTGTTACCGTTGGGCGTAAGCATTCGTCAAGAAATTGAAAACGACAATGGTTGGACTGTAAGTCCGAGAGTAGACCTGTCCTACATCTGGGCATTTGGCGACACCAACAGCAATATGGAAGTTAAATCTCCGTTCTCCGGCGTATCTCAACTTGGTTATGACGTAATGGACGATGGTAGCTTCCTCGGCTTGGTAGGCATTGAAGCTCATAAAGGACAATGGGGCTACGGCGTAAGCTACAGCTACCAAAAAGGCGACCATTCCGAAAGCAAGAAATGGTACGTTGACGTAAATTACAGCTTCTAATTTTAAGAACTTTTGACGTAATGACTTAAATTGACAAAAAGGGATAGTTGGGATATACTTTGTATATACCGACTATCCCTTTTCTTTCTAGAGATAGCACGATTCGTAAATAAAATAAGGAGGTTAATAGTATGACAATTAACGCAGTAATTGCCAAATGGGGAAATAGCCAAGGTATAAGATTGAGCAGAGACATTATGTCTGTTGCAAATTTTAAGATTGGAGATAGCATTGAAATTATTGCTAGTGAAAATGAAATTATGATTAAGAAAATTGTTAAACGACGTCCTACTATTGATGAACTCTTTGTTAATTACGATGGTGATTATAAATGTGAAGAAATCAGTGTAGGTGAAGCTGTCGGAAAGGAACTGTAGATGGTTAATAATAGTTATCCTAAATACGGAGAGATTATTGTCATTGATTTTGAGCCGCAAATTGGTGTTGAGATGAAGAAAAGAAGACCAGCGGTAGTTGTGTCTGTTGATGAGTTTCAAAAGAGAACAGGACTTGTTTGGCTGGTGCCTATTACCTCTAATGTAAGAGAAACTTTTCCTTTGCATGTGCCCGTAGACGAAAGTGGTACAGTTGGCACCATAGTTTGTGAGCAGATAAAAAGTTTTGATTACAATGCACGTAACTGGCGCAGAGTAGGTACAGCATCATACGAGATAATGGATAGAGTACGAGATGTTGTTTTTGCAATTTTAAATTTTTGATGCTATAATGTTTTTAGCTTAATACAGTAACCTTTGGGGCGGGGTGCAATTCCCCACCGGCAGTATAGTCTGCGAGCCTACGGGCATGAACTGGTGAGATTCCAGTACCGACAGTTAGAGTCTGGATGATAAAAGGAAGAGTAGCTTTTTACGCGCGAGGAGTCCCAATGGGATTCTCGCGCTTTTTTACGCGACGCACCATAAGCACTATCTAACGTTGTTGGAACTGCGATTGCTTGCTTGACGTACTTCAAGTACGCCGGCGCGGCACAATCTTGTTCCGCCTAGTTATATAGCACTTCTGATGCGTCGGAGGGAGTTGTAAGTTATGGATATTACCCAACACGAAATATATATGCGCCGTGCTTTAGAGCTTGCCCAAATGGCGGAAGGCAACACCAGTCCCAACCCCATGGTTGGCTGCGTGATTGTTGATGACGACGGTGAAATTGTAGGCGAAGGTTATCATCACAAGGCAGGGGAACCTCACGCAGAGGTTAACGCCTTGAAGGATGCCGGTACTGCGGCTAAGGGCTGTACTGCCTACGTGACCTTGGAGCCTTGCTCTCACTACGGCAGAACTGGACCCTGTTGCGTAGCTTTGGCAAAGGCAGGCATCAAAAAGGTTGTAGTTGCCTGTACTGACCCGAACCCTAAGGTAGCGGGCAGAGGTCTTGAGTATCTGCGCTTGCAAAATATTGAGGTTGTTACTGGCGTGTGCGAGGAAGAAGCACTACGCTTGAATGAAAAGTTCTTTTGCTGGATTACTAAGCAGCGCCCGTTCATCAGCTTGAAATATGCAATGACCTTGGACGGTAAGATTGCTTCCCACACTGGCGACAGCAAGTGGATTACCGGAGAAGAAGCGCGCACCTACGCACACCTTTTACGTAAACAGCACGATGCAATTTTAGTTGGCATTGGTACTGTTTTGGAAGATGACCCGGAGCTTACCACCCGTATGGTGAAGGGCAAGAACCCCATCCGCATTGTACTGGATAGCACTCTGAAAGTTTCTTTGATGTCCGCAGTGTTGAACGCTGCTGCTGAAACCATTGTGGTTACCAGCTTAGAAGCTGATGAAATTAAGGCAGAAGCCATTGGCGCACTGCCCAATGTTGAAGTTATGCGCTTGCCCTTGGAAGATGGCAAGATTCCTTTAGATTTATTGATTATTCAGCTAGCAAATCGTGGTATAACTAGCTTGCTAGTGGAAGGTGGCAGTGAAATCCACGGTGCCTTCAAGGATGCAGGCTTGGCGGATAGGGTGTACGCCTTTATAGCGCCCAAGGTTGTAGGTGGCAAGAACGCTCTTTCTCCCGTTGGCGGTGAAGGCAGTGCTACCATTGACGAAGGTTGGCAGCTGGACGAAGTAGAATACCAAGTGCTTGGTCAAGATATTTTGATTACAGGTAAAATTAAGGAGGCTTAAAATGTTTACAGGCCTTGTGGCAGAACTGGGAACGGTGCAGAATTTGGCTCGTCAGGGCGAATCCTACCACCTTACGGTTGCTGCTAAAAAAGTTATGCATAATTTAAAGATAGGTGACAGCGTGGCAGTTAACGGTGCCTGCCTTACCGTTGTGGAAATGACGGAGGGGAGCTTCACCGCAGACGTGATGCCCGAAACGGTACGCTTGACTAATATTGGCAGCCTGCGTGGCGGCGATAGGGTGAATCTTGAACGAACCCTGCGCTTGTGTGACGGTTTAGACGGTCACATCGTCAGCGGTCACGTGGAAGGTTTAGGTACAATCCTTAGCCAACGTCCGGAGGGTATTGCTGTTGTAGTTACTGTTAGCGCAGAACCTAAGCTTATAAAATATATTTTGCCCAAGGGCAGCATTGCCATTGACGGCATCAGCTTAACCGTTACCCAAGTGACGGATGGCAGTTTCTCCGTTTCCCTTATTCCGCACACTGCCAAGGAGACTACCTTGGGTTTTAAAACCGTGGGGGACAAGGTGAATTTGGAGACAGATATTATTGGCAAATACGTTGAGCGTATGCTGGGCTTCCACACCAAGGAAAACCAAGAGCTTACTCTCGACAAGAATATATTGATGGAAAATGGTTTTATCTGAGGAGGATAATATGGAAGGAAAATTCAAGTACAATACCATTGATGAAGCAATCGCTGCCATTAAAGCAGGCAAAATGGTGTTGGTTACTGATGATGAAGATCGCGAAAACGAAGGCGATTTAATTATGGCAGCAGAGCTGTGCACTCCCGAAGCTATCAACTTCATGGCGAGGGAAGCACGCGGTCTTATCTGCATGCCTGCGGCTGGCGAAGTTATGGATAAGCTGCAACTGGGTGCCATGGTTACTAAAAACACTGACAACCACGAAACAGCTTTCTCTGTTTCTATTGACCACGTAGATACCACCACTGGTATTTCTGCTTACGAGCGTGCTTACACCATGCAAAAATGCGCAGATGAAGGCGCTCAACCTAGCGACTTCCGTCGTCCTGGTCACGTTTTCCCCTTGCGTGCTCGCGAAGGTGGTGTTCTTGTTCGCACTGGTCACACCGAAGCTACCGTTGACCTGTGCAAGCTGGCAGGCTTGAAGCCTATCGGCATCTGCGTAGAAATTATGGACGAAGATGGTCAAATGATGCGCACTCCCCATTTGATAGAGTTCGCTCGCAAGCACGACATTGCGTTCATCACTATTGCAGACCTTGTTGCTTACCGCAAGAACCACGAAAAAATGGTACATCGCGTGGCAGAAGCTGCTTTGCCTAGCAAATATGGTCAGTTTAGAATTATCGCTTACGAAAATGATTTGGACGATTTGTGCCACGTTGCCATCGTTAAAGGCGAAATCGCTGGCAAGGAAAACGTTTTGGTACGCGTGCATTCCGAATGTTTGACCGGTGATGCACTGGGTAGCCTGCGTTGTGACTGTGGTGACCAACTTGGTAACGCTTTGCGTATGATTGAAAAAGAAGGCTGTGGTGCAGTAATCTACATGCGCCAAGAAGGTCGTGGCATTGGTCTTGCCAACAAGATTAGAGCCTACGAACTGCAAGACCAAGGTTTGGATACCGTTGAAGCTAACGTGCAACTGGGCTTTGCTCCTGACCTGCGCGACTATGGTTTGGGTGCGCAAATTCTTGGTGATTTGGGTCTCTCCAGCATTCGTCTCATCACCAACAACCCTGCGAAGCGTATTGGACTTTCCGGTTACGGCATCACCATTACTGAACGTGTGCCTCTCGTAATCGAAGCTAATAAATATAATGAGTTCTATCTTGATGTTAAAGAAGAAAAAATGGGACACCAACTGCATTGCGATTGCGGTTGCCACAAATAAGGAGGATATATAAATGAACGTATTAGAAGGTAAACTTACTGCTAAAGGTATGAAAGTAGCTATCGTTGTAGCTCGTTTTAATGAATTTATCACCAGCAAATTGATGGGCGGTGCAGTTGACTGCCTCGTTCGCCATGAATGTGCTGATGAAGACATTACCATCGTTTGGGTTCCCGGTGCTTTCGAAGTGCCCCTTGCTGCGAAAAAACTTGCTGCTACCGGCAAATATGATGCAATTATCTGCTTGGGTGCAGTAATCCGTGGCGCAACTCCCCACTTTGACTATGTTTGTGCAGAAGCTTCCAAAGGCATTGCACACGTTAGCCTTGAATATAACTTGCCCGTTGCTTTCGGCATTTTGACTACTGAAAATATCCAACAAGCTGTGGAACGTGCAGGGACTAAGGCGGGTAACAAAGGCGTAGATGCTGCGATGACTGTTATCGAGATGCATAATCTGTTCAAAAATATTTGAAACTTGCCATAAGCACTGTCTAGCTTTGTTGGAATAGAAATTGCTTGCTCGACGTACTATTAGTACGCCTTCGCTACACAATTTTATTCCGCCTCGCTATACAGCACTTCTGACAAATTTCTAAATATTTTTAGTGCGTTTTACTTAAAGGTAATTTAAGGAGATATATAAATGGAACAAGATATTTTGACAAAAGGTACAGTCCCCGGCGTGCGCATTTACGCTCTGCGTACTACCAATTTGGTACGCGAGGCTGCTAAGCAACACAACTGCTCTCACTTGGCAAGTGCTGCTTTGGGTAGAGCGATGAACGGCGCACTGCTTCTGGCTGCTACCATGAAAGATAATGAACGCATTACCGTTCGCTTCAAAGGCGATGGTCCCATTGGTGAGATTGTTGCTGATGCAGAAGGTACTCACGTGCGTGGCTATGTAGAAAATCCAGACGTTTTCCTTCCTTTAAAAGATGGCAAGCTTGATGTTGGCGGTGCTATCGGTAGTGGTAACGTTATCGTTACCCGCTACCTGCAAAACGCAGAACCCTTTACCGGTTACTGCGAACTGGAAGACGGCGAAATTGCCAGCGACCTTACAAAATACCTGTACGTGTCCGAGCAAACTCCTGCTTCCGTAGCGTTGGGTGTTCTCGTTGACAAGGAAGGCGAGGTTACTGCGGCAGGCGGGTACTTTATCCAAGCTATGCCCGGCTGTGAGGAAGAGGTTCTGGAAAAACTGGAACACAATGTAAACTTCATGCCCTACGTTACCCAACTTCTGGAAATTGGCTTCAGCACCGAAAAAATTATTCAAATCATTGGCAGAGATTTGGAAGTTGATATTAAGGAAAGCGTGCCTGTAGAATTTAAATGTCGTTGCAGTCGTGAACGCATTGAAAGCGCGTTGCTCTCTTTGGATAAAGCTTCCCTCGAAGAAATGAGCCAAGACGAAGTTACCGAAGCTCATTGCCAGTTCTGCAACACTACTTATAAATTCACTGCTGACGAAATAAAAGCTTTGCTTGCAAACAAATAAATGATTGACATTACAAACTTTTGTTTGTATAATAAAGTTACGCAGTTAAGAATTTTAAGTCAGGAGGACTTATGATGGATACAGATAAAACTAGAGCCTTAGATGCAGCTTTACGTCAAATTGAAAGAGATTTTGGTAAGGGTTCAATTATGCGTTTGGGTGAAGCCAGCGCAAAAATGAACATTGAAGTTATTCCCACCGGTGCTTTGTCCTTGGACATTGCTCTTGGCGTAGGTGGTATTCCTCGTGGACGTGTAATCGAAATTTACGGTCCTGAATCTTCCGGTAAAACCACTGTTGCCCTGCACATGATTGCAGAAGCACAAAAAATGGGTGGTTATGCAGCCTTCATTGATGCGGAACACGCACTTGACCCGGAATATGCACGCAAATTAGGCGTTGACGTAGATAACCTTTTGATTTCCCAACCGGACAACGGCGAACAAGCTCTGGAAATTGCTGATGCCCTCGTGCGTAGCGGTGCCATTGATATTATCGTAATCGACTCCGTTGCGGCGCTGGTTCCCCGTGCTGAAATCGAAGGTGAAATGGGCGATTCCCACGTAGGCTTGCAAGCTCGCTTGATGAGCCAAGCATTGCGTAAATTAACTGGCTTGATTGCAAAATCTAAATGCGCTACTGTTTTCATTAACCAAATCCGTGAAAAAGTTGGCGTTATGTTCGGTAACCCTGAAACCACTACCGGTGGTCGTGCGTTGAAGTTCTATTCCACTATCCGCATTGACGTTCGTCGCGTGGATACCTTGAAGAACGGCAACGATATGATTGGTAGCCATACCCGCGTGAAGATTGTTAAAAATAAAATTGCTCCGCCCTTTAAGCAAGCAGAGTTCGATATTATGTACGGTGAAGGTATTTCCCACGAAGGCTGCCTTGTTGATTTAGGCGCAGAGCTGGATATCATTAACAAGAGTGGTGCTTGGTACTCCTACGGCGATATCCGTTTAGGTCAAGGTAAGGAAAAGGTTAAAGATTTCCTCCGTGAAAATTCTGAAATCGCTAAAGAGATTGAAACCAAAATTCGTAATGTAACCATTGCTAAGCTTAGTGCAGATGCTGGAGAAGACTCTTTGAACGATGATTAATAAAACTCCAAGAAATAAGTTGGATACTTTTGAGCAGGTTTATGGTTACGCCATGAACCTGCTTAATTATAGGGATTACAGCAGTAAGGATATGTTCCTAAAGCTTACGGGCAAGGGGGCAGCTCCGGAAGATGCTCAAAAAGCTATTGCGAAATTAATCAGCAATGGCTTTATCAACGAAATGCATTACGCAAAACAGGTTTATCGTGCTTGGCTTAGCAAAAAAGTTTACGGCAAGCTTCATCTTGCCATGGAACTGCGCCGTAAAAATGTCAGTGAAGAGTGCATCCCGGTTATAATGGAAGAATTTACCTCTGAGCTGGAAATGGAGCACGCTTTACAGGCGGCAAGACAATATATTCAACGAAACAAGAAAAAAATTAAAAGCAATGATGAGAATTTAACTGCTTCTGTGGCAAGATTTATGGGAAACCGAGGCTTCGGAGGCAGGTATATACAAGTTATATTGGAAGAGATACGTTCGGGGAACGATATGTAGTAGTAAACTTGACTTTTTTGTTAATTTTATTTACAATGTATGTATCCAATCGTGTTAAATTCTCAAGTTATTCTGAGGCAACACTGTTGAAGTGGTTGCCTTATTTTTTGCCCTTATCAGAATTTTATAATACGTATCAATAAAATATAGATTTTAGAATTCAATGGAATAAGGACATTTGAGACAGGCGCAGAAATTGAGCCTGTTATTGTTATGTAAAAAATCTTTGAAACCATCATAATTTTTAGGAGGTGAAGACCATTTTAGTAGTTATCAGTACTGCTGTTGTTGTGGGCCTGCTTGGCGCTGGCATCGGCTATTTGGTACGTAAAAACGTTGCCGAAAGCAAGATTGCTACTGCTGAAGAAACTGCAATCCGTATTATTGCGGAAGCTGAACAAACAGGCGAAGCAAAACGCAAAGAAGCCGTTATGGAGGCTAAAGAAGAAATCCATCGTATGCGCTCCGAAATGGAACGTGAAAATAAAGAAAGACGTGCTGACCTGCAACGTCATGAACGTCGTTTAGTTCAAAAGGAAGAAAACTTGGACAAAAAGATTGATTCCTTTGAACGTAAAGAAGAAAAACTTGCTTCTAAAGAAGCTCGCTTGAATGCAACTCAAGATAAATTGGATGCATTGTGCCAAAAACAATTGGACGAATTGGAACGTCTTTCCGGTTTGACCAGTGAAGAAGCAAAACAAGAATTGCTGGATTCTTTGGCTGACGAAGTTAAACACGAATCTGCAATGCTTATTAAAGATTTGGAACAACAAGCAAAAGACGAAGCTGATAAAAAAGCTCGTGAAATTATCTCTTTGGCTATTCAACGTTGTGCGGCAGACCACGTTGCAGAAACCACTGTTTCTGTAGTTGGCTTGCCTAATGACGAAATGAAATGCCGCATTATCGGTCGTGAAGGTAGAAACATCCGTACCTTGGAAACCTTGACCGGTATTGACTTGATTATTGATGATACTCCGGAAGCAGTTATTATTTCCGGTTTTGATCCTGTGCGCCGTGAAGTAGCACGTATCGCATTGGAAAAATTAATCAATGATGGACGTATTCATCCGTCCCGCATTGAAGAAATGGTTGAAAAAGCTCAAAAAGAAGTTGAGCAAAAAATTAAGGAAGCAGGCGAACAAGCTACCTTCGCAGTTGGCGTACATGGCTTGCATCCTGAACTGATTAAATTGCTGGGTCGCTTAAGATATCGTACCAGCTATGGTCAAAACGTATTGAACCATTCCGTAGAGGTTGCTAATTTGGCAGGCATCATGGCATCTGAATTGGGTGTTGATGTGATGTTGGCTAAACGTGCAGGCTTGCTCCATGATATTGGTAAAGCCATTGACCACGAAATGGAAGGCTCCCACGTTGAAATCGGTGGCGAAATTGCTAAGAAATTCCGCGAATCCGAATTGGTTATTAACTCCATCGTTGCTCACCATGGCGACGTTGAACCTAAGAGCATTGAAGCTGTTCTCGTATCTGCTGCTGACGCTGTTTCCGCAGCTCGCCCCGGTGCAAGACGCGAAACCCTCGAAAGCTATCTGAAACGTTTAACTCGATTGGAAGAGATTTCTGAATCTTTTGATGGCGTTGAAAAGTGCTACGCAGTACAAGCTGGTCGCGAAATCCATATTATGGTTAAACCGGAAATCGTTGACGATGCTACTGCAATTTTGTTGGCTCGTGATATTTCCAAGAAGATTGAAGCCGAAATGGAATATCCCGGTCAAATCAAGGTTGTTATCATTCGCGAAACCCGCGCTGTCGATTACGCAAAATAATTATGTTTACTTTTGAAAGAGTGGGTTTTATACCTGCTCTTTCGGCTTATATAGCAAATTAAAAATTGAATAATGGAGGTGAAAACGATGCAGGCTAAAGAAATAGAAGCACTGATCACCGATTTGGTAATGCCCGTGCTGGAAGGTACTGATTTAACTTTAGTTGATGTTGAATATGTACGTGAAAAGGACTGGTATTTACGCATTTTTATTGATAAGCCGGGCGGAGTTGAAATTGACGACTGCCAGCTGGTCAGTGAAAAGTTAACAATGGTATTGGATGAAAAGGACCCCATCAAAGACAAGTATTTCTTGGAGGTTTCTTCTCCCGGTATCGATCGCCCGCTGAAAAAGGATGCAGATTTTGAAGCGGCTTATGGTACTAAAGTGGATATTATGTTCTACGCTCCTTGGGAAGGTTTGAAAAACCTTGTTGGCGTACTGGTATCCCACGATGCAGACTGCATTGAAGTTAAGAAAATTATTAAGGGCAAAGAGTTCAAGAATCCTGTGAAGATTGAAAGAAAGCTCATTGCCAATGTTAGACCGCATATAGATTTCTAAAAAAGTAAAGATTGGGAGGCGTAATAATTGAACGGAGAGTTTATCTCAGCGATCCAAGAATTGGGCAAGGAAAAGGGTATTGACCCTGAACTTTTGTTCCAAGCTGTTGAAGAAGCTTTGGTATCTGCGTATAAGAAAAATTTTGGTCCTAACCAAAACGTTAAAGTTGAAATGGATAAAAACAGTGGCGAATTCCACGTTCTGGCAATTCGCACCGTTGTAGATAAGGAAGAATTGGAAGAAAACGAAATTTCCTTGGCTGATGCTAAAGAAATTGACCCTCGTTATGAGCTTGAGGATATTGTAGAAATCGAAGTTACCCCGAAAAACTTCGGTCGCATTGCTGCTCAAAATGCAAAGCAAATCGTAATGCAACGTATCCGCGAAGCAGAACGTGGAATGGTTTACGAACGCTTCCAAAGCCGTGAACAAGATATCGTAACCGGTATCATCCAACACAGCGACCATGGCAATGTACATATTAACTTGGGTAAGGTTGAAGCAGTTCTTACTGTGAACGAACAAATCCCCGGTGAAATTTACCAATATAACGATAGAATGAAAACCTATATTGTTGAGGTTAAACGTACTAACAAAGGACCTCAAATCATGGTTTCCAGAACCCACCCTGGTCTGCTGAAAAGACTGTTTGAACTGGAAGTTCCTGAAATCCATGACGGTGTAGTAGAAATTAAGTCCGTTGCTCGTGAACCGGGTATGCGTTCCAAAATTTCTGTTTATACCCAAGATGAAAATATCGATCCCGTTGGCGCTTGTGTAGGTCACAAAGGTATGCGCGTGCAAACCATTGTTAACGAGCTGCGCGGTGAAAAGATTGACATCGTAAAATACAGCGAAGACCCTGCTCAATATGTTGCTAACGCTTTAAGCCCTGCTAAAGTTGTAAGCACCGAAGTTAATTTGGACGAAAAAATCTGCCGCGTTGTAGTTCCTGATTATCAATTGTCTTTGGCAATCGGTAAAGAAGGTCAAAACGCACGCTTGGCAGCTAAATTGACTGGCTGGAAAATCGATATTAAGAGCGAAAGCCAAGCTGCTGAAGAAGCTTACGCTGAAGGCGAAGAATAACCATGAAAGTTAAGAAGATTCCCCAACGTAAATGCGTTGGCTGTAATGAAATGAAGGATAAAAAAGCTTTGCTGCGTATCGTTCGTTCTCCGGAAGGCGAGATTAGCCTTGACTTAACCGGCAAGAAGAATGGTAGAGGTGCTTATGTATGCCCCTGTGAGGCGTGCATTACCAAGGCTGTGAAAGAAAAACGCTTAGAGCGTGCCTTGGAAAAAGCCATCAGCGAAGAAGTTTATCAAAAGCTACTGGAGGATTTTAAAGATGGCAAACAATAATGTTGCCTTTGCTTTAGGATTGGCACAAAAGGCCGGCAAAGTAGCTTCCGGTGATTTTGCAGTACGTAGCGCTTTAAAGAGTGGTAAGGCGAAGCTGCTTGTTGTAGCAACAGATGCAGCGCCTAACTCTAAGAAGGATATGTACTACTTGGCAGAGGTTGCTGGTGTGACAGTCGTTGAACTGCTTACCCGTGACGAATTGGGCTACGCCATTGGCAAGGCTAAAAGAACTGCTGTGGTAATTACTGATACCAATTTTGCTAAGATGATAAACAAGTAAATAACCCATGAAACTTTGTCAGGAGGTGGATGAATGGGTAAAAGAATATACGAAATAGCTAAAGAAATCGGCAAAAGCAGCAATGAAATCATTGATGTTTTGAAGAAAAACAATATTGAAAAAACCAACTTTAGTGGTGTAGACGCTAAAGAAATGGAAATTATTACTAAAGCATTTGCGAAAAAACAGGAGGCGCCTGTGAAGAAAGAACAACCTAAGCAAGCTGCACCTGTTCAAAAGCAGGAGCAACCGAAACAAGCTGCACAAAACGTAGCTAACAGAAATAACCAACCCCAACAAAATCGTAACAACGATAACCGCAATAACCAAAACCGTCCTCAAGGCGGTCAAGGTGGCTTCCGTAATAACGACAATCGTCAAGGTGGTCAAGGCGGTTTCCGTAACAATGACAATCGCCAAGGTGGTCAAAACCGTCCTCAAGGCGGTCAAGGTGGCTTCCGTAATAATGACAATCGTCAAGGTGGTCAAGGTGGTTTCCGTAACAACGACAACCGTCAAGGCGGTCAAAATCGTCCCCAACAAAATCGTCAAGGCGGTATTT
>JAFTID010000051.1 GCA_017457085.1 Phascolarctobacterium sp. | reverse complement strand
CATTGCGGGAACGAGGAAGCATCAAGCCTGCCTTTGCATAATCATTAAGCAGTTTATGTATATTTTCAACATCATCAAATTTTGCAGCTCTATATATAATCATCACATACGCTCCTTTAATAAGTCAGCGGCTGCACAAAGAGCCACAATCATCGCACTCGGTCTCGGTGGGCAACCGGGAACAGCAATGTCAACAGGCACCACGTCAGACACCTTGCCGACAATAGCATAAGTACTGCCGTAGGTTTCCCCACCTGCTGCGCAGGCACCACAAGCCATAACAAGACGAGGCTCAGGCATTGCTTCGTAGGTCATACGCAAAGCTTGCTCCAAGTTACGGGACACTACGCCGGTAACCATAATCATATCTGCGTGACGAGGAGAAGCTACAAAGGCAATACCATAGCGATGCAAATCATAAATAGGATTGCTCAAAGCACACATTTCAAAGTCGCAAGCATTACAGCTGCCAGCATCTACGTGGCGCACATGCAGGGAACGACCAAGCTTGGCAGTAACCATTTCCTTAACTTCTACTTGAGCATCAGTCAAGATTTCAGCCAGCGCTTCCTTGTTGCTGTGTTGCAACACTTTTTCAGCGCACACTTCTACACAACGACCACAGAAGATACATTTTTTATAATCAATTTCAGGCTTACCATCAACAAGGGTAATTGCGTTTACAGGGCAAACTTGAACGCAAGCTCCACAACAGGTATAGTTTTTGCCATACATATTGTTCAGTTGGCCACGCATGCGTTTGTCACCTGTAGTTTTAACGTTTTCGGTTACTATTCTTTTCGCCAAAATGGCTTCAATAATCTTTAACACAATAGTTCCCCCTATCGGTCAAGGCAAGCATAACATAATTCAAAGCTTTTATTTATCAGCGGGAAGTCAGGAATGATATCCCCTTGTACTGCAATGGTCAAAGCAGGCCAGTTGGGATAAGAAGCAGAGCGTACAAAGAGTCTGTCAATGCGTCCTTCTTCGTCCAGCATCAACCAATGAACATTATCTCCACGTGCAGATTCACTGATACCCCAGCTACCTTCCAAGGTACGCAGAGTCCCCAAGTCAACTGCAATTTCAGTAGAATTATCATAACGCAAGGCAGTAATTACCTGACGAACAATCTTCAAGCTTTCTTTTACTTCGGCAATGCGCACTTTGATACGTGCTTCAACGTCACCGGAAGATTCAGTAACAACATTAAAATCAAATTCATCATAGATGCCGTAGCCCATATCCTTACGACTATCACGAGTCAAACTGCTAGCACGCGCACCTACACCAACCATGGCAAGTTCAAAAGCAGTAAGCTCTTTAATTACGCCAGTAGTACGAACACGATTGATGAAGCTGTTTTGCTCCCACATAATGTGTTCAATGTTGATGTATTCTTTTTCTACTTCGTGGAGTACTTCCACAATTTCTTCCAATATATGTTCATCCACATCATAACGCACGCCGCCGGGAATAATTAAGCCACGGAGGAAGCGGTTGCCAGCCAGCACCTCATCAAGCTGCATCAAATATTCCTTCAAGCGGGCACCCATACTGATTACAGGAGAGAAGCCTACACCAGCACACACGTTACCGGTATCGCCCACGTGATTGTACAAGCGTTCCAGTTCTGCCGCAAGGGTACGAATCAGCCACGCACGTTTAGGAACCTGCGCATCAGAAAGCTTTTCCACAGCTTGGCAGAAGCTTAAAGTATTGGCAACAGTGCAGGCACCGCAGATACGTTCTACCATATGCAAAGCTTCCATGGGAGTTTTACCCTCTACAGCTTTTTCAATACCACGATGGGTAAAGAACAGCTTCGCATCCAATTGGAGCATTGCTTCACCTGCTTGGCTAAAACGGAAGTGACCAGGCTCGATGATGCCAGCGTGGATAGGTCCAACAGGAACTTCGTAAAGACCTTCGCCATTGGCAGCAATCATTTCGTATTGACGACTACCTCGCACTTGAAAATCTTTGTTGTAACGTTTCAGCAAAGGATGGAAGCCTTTAGGAAAGCTTTCGTGCAGAACTAAAGGACGTAAATCAGGATGATTTTCGGGAATGAAACCAAACATGTCGTGCAGTTCACGTTCATACCACGCAGCTGCAGGCAGTAAGGTTGTCAAGCAAGGATAGTTCAAAGGGCCGTCAGCAGGAAACTCTGCTTTCACAGTATCCAAAGAACGCTTTTCAGTATTATAGAACAGGCAATAGATGGCAAGTCCGCCGCCACGATGAGTTTCATCTGCGCCGAACATAGCTGCCAAAGGATGCTTGCCGCCGTCACTGCAAATATTAGCAGCGCCACGTAAATTTTCAGGTTTTACACGCATCACCATATTAGCCTCCTATTACCTTAACAGCATTATTCAAAAGATTATTAATCCAAGGGATTTGTTCAAAGCCTGCGCCTACGATGCAGGTCAAGAGCAGAAGCACTGCCAGAACAGGCACGTCAATTTTGCCTAACAAATCACCCAAGGGTTTACGTTTGGGAATATCGCACAGCATACGCATACCGTGGTACAGAATACCAATGAGTACGCCAGTCAACAACAAGATTAACAAGCCACCTGCAACCCAATGACCTTGACGGAACATATCAGTAAGAATGTAGAACTTACTGAAGAACAAGCCCATGGGAGGCAAGCCCAAAATACCCAGCATACCTGCCAGCCAGAAGGTTGCAGTATGAGGAACATCGTGCATCATACCGTGAATACGCATCATATTACGGGTTTGGTATTCTTGGATGATGGTACCTGCAATATAGAACAATACAAATTTAATCATGGCATGGCTGTACATATGGAGCAGTACTGCTTTCAAGGAGAAGGCAGTGAACACGCCTACGCCCGCCATCATGATGCCAATATTTTCCATGGAGGAGTACGCCAGAATACGTTTCACGTCACGTTGTACAACTACGAAAGGAACTGCAATGGCAACGGTCAGCACCGCAAAGAACAGTACCATACTGCCCATCAATTCTGCACCAGCAGTAGGCAGCAGAATCACAAGGTTACGCATCATAACATACAGCGCGCAGGTGCACAGCGCACCGGAAAGCATACCACTAGTCAAGGACGGAGCTTCTGCATAAGCATCGGGTAACCAGGTGTGCATGGGAGCCATACCAATTTTGGTGCCATAGCCAATCAAAATAAACATCAATGCCAGCTTAGTCAAAGCCGGATCCAGAATAATAGCGTGTCTGTGCAAGTACAACCAGCTCAATGCTCTTTCGCTACCCATGGCAGTGATTTGCGCATAGTACAAAATCAAAGTACCCAAAAGCGCCAAGCAAATGCCTACGGTACAAACCATAACGTATTTCCAAGTAGCTTCCAAAGCGTTACGGGTAAACTTAAAGGAAATAAGCAGAGCAGAAATCAAGGTTGTCGCTTCGATTGCTACCCACATCAAGCCCAAGTTCTTCACCAAAAGTACGATGAACATGGTCCAAACGAAGAGCTGCATCAAAGCAAAGTAACGACCAGTTTGCAGGCGTTCACCCTTCAAGACACCACAAATTTCTTCGCGGGTAAGATAGGAACGAGCTGTCCAGCTGGCAGCTAAATATAAGGTAGTAATAATCATCAACATCCATGCGCTCAAGGCATCGATGTAGAAGTATTCGCTTTCAAATGGATGCGCAGGATTAAGCTTGTACAAAATGCCTGCTACCAAAAGTCCTACACCGGTTGCAGTCAGACGATGCAGCCAATGTAATTTTTCATTATCAAAGTTTCCTTTCAGTGCCAATACCGCACACAGAGGCGGAAGACACAAGAGAGCAATAATTAATTCTAACATGTCCTCACCCCTTCAATTTATTCAGTTCGTTGGTATCAGTAGTTTTGAAGGAAATGCGCAAACGGCTAGTCAAAATTACTAAAATCACAACGGCAATCAACACGTCAAGGAAAACGCCCAATTCAATAATGATGGGCAAGCCTTCGGTCATAACCAGACCAAAAAGGTAAATACCATTTTCCAAGGTAATCAAGCCAATCATCTGCATAATGGCACGACTGCGCATTACAATCAGAATCAAGCCTGTCATAATCATAAACAAGGAAGATGCTAAAATGTCGCGACCTTCAAAATGAGGCAGCAGGCTATCAAACACCATATAGCTTAACGCCATGGCACAAGCAGCCACCGCAGTAGAATAGTTTACATTAATATCGCTAACGATTTCATTTTCGTCCTGCAAATTGTGAACTACCTTTAAGATTGCGTAAGGAATAAAGATTACCTTAACAGCAATAGTCAAAACACCGGGCAGAAAAGCGTGCAGCCCTCCCCCATGGCTCATGCCAATTACAAGGCAAGCCGCTGCAATAATTGCAGATTGAACACCAAGGCAATAAACTGCGCGGCGCAAATCCATAATGCGAGTTTGCAGGAACACTACAAACATCAGTGCTACTACTATATACTCCACAGCTTACCTCCTTAACGTGCTACAACTGCCAAGAGCATCATAATGCCTGCAGCTGCCAAGTAAATGCGCACTTTGAACAGACGCATTTTGTTATTCAAGGTTTCTACCACTGCCACACCTGCAGCACCAATGAGCACCTTTGCTACCAAAGGAATGTTCAAGGGCAAGTACAGCATGGAGAATACCAATAAAAATACTAAGAGCTTTAATTGGCTAGCCCAATGAATAAGGCTTAACAATCTACCGGAATATTCCAAGGTCATACATTCGTGAACCATGGTCAATTCCAAATGTGTATCAGGATTATCTACAGGGATACGTCCATTTTCAGCAAGCAGTACCAAGAAGAAGGCAATGCCTGTCAAAACGCCTGCTACGGTTAAATTCAGTTCGTTGGGATTTAAAACCATACCTGCAATGGAAGTGCTACCAGTATGCAGCATATTGGACAAAATACCCAACATAATAACCGGTTCTACGAAAGCAGCAATGTAAACTTCACGGCTACCACCCATACCGCCGAAAGCAGTTGCCGCATCCATGGAAGAAATTGCCATGAAGAAGCGACCAAGGGCAAACAGGTACACGAAAACAAAAACATCACCAAAATTTACCTTGCCACCAATAAAATTCGGGAGCATGCTGGCTGCCGCCAAGGTAGTGATGAAATATACGCAAGGAGCTGCAATGAACACAATGCTGGTGTGCGGGGTAAGCATGGTAGGCTTGCGCCACCATTTGTAAATATCAAAATATTCTTGGAAAATGCTGGAGCCTACACGGTTTTGCATAAAGGCCTTCAGCTTCTTCACGATACCGCTTACCAGAGGAGCAAGCAGCAGTAAGATTACAGCCTGACCAAGGCAATATAATAAATTCATGAGCATTTCATTCATCATTTATACATCGCCCCCCAAACTAAAACTATAACCATGGCTACCATAACGTAGCTTACATAAAGTCTTACACTGCCCTGTTGCAGACGGCGCAGGAAGGCAGATGCACTAACAAAATATTTATTAAAGGGTTGGTACAATTTTTCGGAAATCATATCGGGAATTTCTAGCTTGTAGAACAGCTTGCGACCAAAATAGGAATGGTCGTTTTGAGTAAAGGTGCGTTCACGCTTGGGCTTCAGCAAGTAGTCAAAAGCACGACGTACAGGTTTAGAGAAGCCAGTTGCAGAATATTGTTGGCGCGCAGTAGGATAAGTACCGCAGTTCCAGACAACATCCTTTTGAATGCATACGTTTTGTTTAACCACGAAGCAAAGCACTGCCACGCCAAGAACGCCCAGCATACCAAAGATAATTATGGGATTATAAGTAACGAAGGTTCCGCTACCACTCCATACCAATTGACCGCCTACACCTAAAACCATATAGTCGCTCATATTGATTGCCTTGCACAAGAGTTCAATGACATAAGCAGGGAAAACACCTACCAATAATACCAGCACACTGCTGATACCCATGGCGGTAAGCATAAACACGTCAGATTCGTGAGCGTGTTCTATAATTCTGCTACGTGCTGCACCCAAGAAGGTAATGCCAAAGTAACGCACGAAGCAGCCCAAAGCCAGAGCACCGGTCAAGCCCATCAGTACGAAAGCAAGAACGGTCAAGAGACGTACATCTTGAGTCAGACCATTGTGAGCCAAGGTGATGAAACCTTGAAGCACCATCCACTCACCTACGAAACCATTGGTCAAAGGCAACGCCGCCAAACCCATGGCACCAACAAAGGTAAAGAGCGCGGTGTAAGGCATCTTTTTAGCCAAACCACCGAAGAGTTCCAAGTTTTTGCTACCAGTACCGTGCATGATGCTGCCTGCACTCATGAACATCAGCACCTTCATAATAGAATGGTTGAAGGCATGCATAAGAGCAGCAAGGAAACCAATTTGGCACCAGTTAGAATCAGTAACAACTTTCAAGAGCATACCGCAACCAAAGGCAGCAAAGATAATGCCCATATTTTCAACGGAGGAATACGCAAGAACACGTTTAATATCCACTTCCATTTGCGCGTACAGCACGCCAAGGAAGGCAGAAACGAGACCAACCACCATTACGATAACTGCCCACCAGTAATTCCATTCCGACAGGAAGTCCAGCATAAAACGACCGAAGCCGTACAAAGCAATTTTCAGCATAACGCCACTCATCAAAGCAGAAACATGACTCGGTGCTGCAGGATGGGCATTAGGAAGCCATACATGTAAAGGCACAAGACCAGCCTTCAAAGCAAAGCCAATGAAGGCCGCAGCAAAGGTTGCGTGGAGCCAACCACCCTTCAAGGTATTGGCAGCCATATCTGCAAAAGCGAAGGAATCGCTGTGAGTGCAGGTCAAGAAGAAGGCAATCATAATCGCGGCGGTACCAATGGAGGTCATTACCAGATATTGGTAAGCAGCGTTCCAAGTGGTACGCTTTTCTGCTTCATGATTTACTAAAAGGAAGGAAGCTACTGCCATGATTTCCCAGAACAGCAGGAAGCTCAGTGCATCGCCTGCCAAAAGTACCAACACCATAGAAGCGATAAACATATTCCACAAGCCGTTCAAAATGCGTAAGCGTTTACCCTCGTAGCTTTCCGCATAACCGAGAGCGTAGATGCTGGCAATGATTCCCGCAAGACCGGTAATCATCAAAAATACAGCACTCCAATTATCACAGGTCAGCACGTAATTACCCCAGCGAAGTGCTTTTACAGGAGCATCTCCTGCGATAATCGCCCACGAATTAAAGAATACCAAACCACTGCCTAAAACAGCAGCTACATTTGCCACATAATGAGCCATAATTTGCATGTGATGTGGCGCAAAGACAGTTAAAATACCTATGCCATAACAAAGCACGGCAGCTAAAAACATTTCCATCAGTATCACCTTTTATTTTAAAAATTGTTAATAAAAATTTTCACCTTTAACCTAGTTAGCATACCACTTTCTTTGTCGTTCTTCAAGCGTTTTGACAAGCAAAAATACATAAAATTTAAGATAATTTTTACCAGTACTTTTGCTCTTAAAACTTGCCTAAAACAGTAAAATATTATAGAATTTTTCTATAAAAAGGAGCGTGATTTTATGAAGATATATGCATTGATGGAAAACATTTCTCACGACGAATGCTTGGCTTGCGAACACGGCTTGAGCTTATATATTGAAGCTGACGGTAAAAAGATTTTGTTTGATACTGGTGCTTCTGAAAAATTTGCAGAGAACGCTGAAAAAATGGGCGTAGATTTGCAGGCAGTAGACTTCGCTGCCATTTCCCACGGTCACTACGACCACGGCGGCGGTTTGAAAAAGTTTATTGAAGTAAACGACCACGCCCCCATTTACATTAGCAACAAAGGCTTTAACCAATACTATTCAGGTACCGACTTTAACGTTAGCATTCCCGAAGGCTTGGAAGGCAACGAACGCTTCGTTCTCACCAGCGAACCCTTGAAGCTTTCTGAAAACATTACCCTGTTGAACTGCAACGATCGCGAGGCAAAATACTACGCTGACCCCTACGGCTTGAACAAACTGGTGGACGGCGAATTTATTCCTGACGATTTTCTCCACGAACAATACCTTATTATTGAAGAAAACGGTAAACGCATCGTGATTAGCGGCTGCTCCCACAAAGGTATCCTCAACATTATGGAATGGCTCAAACCGGACATCTTGATTGGTGGCTTCCACTTCTTCCGTTTGACTACCGAAGGCGAAGATGCAGAAACCTTGAACAAATCTGCTGCCATCTTGAACGAATACGGTGCTACCTATTACACCTGCCACTGCACTGGCACCGATCAATACTATTATTTGAAAGCGCAAATGCCCAAACTGAACTACATTGCCACCGGCGATGTAATCGAACTGTAAAAAATTAATTATCTTCCTTTTTAATAGCTGTACTACATATATGAAGGAAGCAACCTTTTTTTAACATAGCAATACAAAACGAAAAGCTTCTCCCGAAATTCGAGAGAAGCTTTTTAATTTGCAATGCTTCGTTGGAAAATCTATTTGATTACTTCAAATCTAAACTTTTGCTTGATATCAGGGTACTTTTCCCTATCGACTTCGCTTACGAACATATCGTAAGGTCTTGCACAAATCTTAAAGGGAGCGTATAGAGCTTGGTATATCACCAGCTTTTCGCCTGTCTCCGTATGACTAGCAAAGGTAATAATCTTATAAAGATATTCTAAAGTAGTGGGGTCTACCAGTTCACGTTTAAAGTGGCGAACCAAATCCCCTGCTCGGAAAATGCGCTCTTCCATCTTAGAATTCAATACCTTTGATGCGTTCAACAGCTGCTTTAGCTTCTGCAATCAGTCTATCCATAACTTCTTGGCAGGAAAGCACGTCGTTCAGAACGTTCAAGCTTTGGCCAACCATAACGGTACCGTTTTCGATATCACCTTCGAGGATGCCGCGTTTGTTAGTGCCAGCACCGATTTCCATAAGTTTTTCGGTGGGAGCACCGCTAACTTCCAATTCAGTATAGGCTTTGGTAAAAGCGTTTTGCAGGCAACGTACACCATGGTTTCTGCTGTAGCCGGTGGTTACGCTGTCAGTATCAACTGCTTTCATAATTGCTTCTTTAGCTGCAGGGTGAGCGATACATTCATTAGTCAGAATGAAACGGCTGCCCATTTGTACACCTTCAGCACCCATGAGGAGAGCTGCAGCAATAGCACGACCGTCACTGATACCACCTGCTACCAAAACGGGAACGTCTTTTACATTAGGAAGAACGTTTTCCATCAGCGCCATGGTGGTTTGTTTACCAATATGACCGCCAGCTTCCATACCTTCTACAACCATTGCATCTGCACCAGCTGCAGCAATACGTTGTGCCAATTTAACATTAGGAACAACAGGAATAACTTTGATGCCTGCACCTTGGAATCTTTTGATGAAAGGAACAGGGTTGCCTGCGCCCAAGGTTACGAAAGCAACTTTTTCTTCGCAGATAACGTCTACGATTTCTTCAACATTGGGAGCCATCAGCATTACGTTAACGCCAAAGGGTTTATCGGTCAAAGTTTTTGCTTTACGGATGTCTTCTCGAACCCAATCTGCAGTACGTCCGCCGCAAGCAATGATGCCTGCGCCACCTGCGTTAGACACTGCTGCTGCCAAGCAAGCTTCACTGGTCCAAGCCATGCCACCTTGTAAAATGGGGTACTTAATTCCTAAAAGTTCAGTAATTTTAGTTTTCATGTTTTGCACCTCACAAAAATATTTCTACTGATATTATATACTAAAACTCTATCAATTGCAGTGAAAATTTTTCGAAGAAGTAAATTATTTTTCAGATGTGTTAAATCCGTTATACTTTCTTCCCAAAGATACTCTTCTTCCTTAACAAAATTGACAAGGCGAATAAAAGAATGTAAAATTTCTATATGCCTTAATGGATTTTGAGAAAAATTTTATAAAGAGAGGTTTTTAAATATGCGTAGTATTGAAGTTAAAAAGGGTTCTACCCGCGCTGCTCATCGCTCCTTATTTTATGCGATGGGTTATACTGAAGAAGAATTAAAAAAACCGTTGATTGGCGTTTGCTGTGCAGCTAACGAAATCATTCCTGGTCATATGCACCTTGATACCATTGCTCAAGCAGTTAAATATGGTATCTTGGAAGCTGGCGGCACTCCCATTGAATTCCCTGCCATTGGTATTTGCGACGGTATCGCAATGGGTCATAATGGTATGAAATATCCTTTGGCTAGCCGCGAATTAGTAGCTGACAGCGTAGAAGCTGTTGCTAACGGTCACGCATTTGACGCATTGGTACTCATCCCTAACTGCGATAAAATTGTTCCCGGCATGCTCATGGCAGCTGCTCGTCTGAACATTCCCACCGTTGTAGTAAGTGGCGGTCCTATGCTCCCCGGTCGCTTGAATGGCAAAGACATCAGCGTATCCACTGTATTTGAAGCTGCTGGTCGTTTTGAATCCGGTCAAATTGGCAAAGCTGAACTGAGCGAAATCGAACATTGCGCTTGCCCCGGTTGCGGCAGCTGCTCCGGTCTCTTTACTGCTAACACCATGAACTGCCTTACCGAAGTTTTAGGTATGGGCTTGCCTGGCAACGGCACTATTCCTGCAGCTTACAATGGTCAACGCATTGCTCTTGCTAAACACGCAGGTATGGCTGTAATGGAACTTTTAGAAAAAGATATCCGTCCTCGCGACATCATGACTAAAAAAGCTTTTGAAAACGCCATCACCGTTGACATGGCTATTGGCGGTAGCTCTAACACCGCTCTCCATTTACCGGCAATTGCTCACGAAGCTGGCATTGACCTGCCCTTGGAACTCTTCGACAAAATTTCCAAGAAAACTCCGTATCTTACCAAACTTAGCCCCGGTGGCAGCCACCATATCATCGATTTGAACGAAGCTGGCGGCATCAGCGCTGTTATGCACGAACTGGATAAACTGAAACTTATCAAAAAATCCTGCATGACCGTTACTGGCAAAACCATTGGCCAACTTATTAAAAAAGCAGAAATTACCCGTCCTGACGTTATCCGCACCGTTGAAGATCCCTATCGCAAAACTGGCGGTATCGCAGTACTCAAAGGTAACATCGCTCCTGAATGTAGCGTAGTTAAAGAAAGTGCTGTTGCAGAAGAAATGCTGGTACACAGTGGCCCTGCAAAAGTATTTGACTCCGAAGACGAAGCAATTGCTGCTATCTGCGGTAGAAAGATTGAAAAAGGCGACGTTGTTGTTATCCGCTACGAAGGTCCTAAAGGTGGTCCTGGTATGCGCGAAATGCTGAACCCCACCTCCGTATTGGCAGGCATGGGCTTGGACAAAGACGTTGCTCTCCTGACTGACGGTCGATTCTCTGGTGCAACTCGTGGCGCTTGCATTGGTCATATTTCTCCGGAAGCACGCGAAGGTGGCAACATTGCTCTTATCCAAGACAGCGACATAATCGAAATCGATATCCCCAACCGCACCTTGAACGTGAAGCTTTCTGAAGAAGAACTGGCTGAACGTAAAGCAGCTTGGGTTTGCCCGCCGCCGAAAGTTAAATCTGGTTACTTGGCTCGCTACGCAGCATTAGTAACTAGCGCAGCAACTGGCGCAGTATTAAGAATTCCCGAATAAAAAATTGCTATAAGCGCTGTTATGCTGTATGGTAGTTTACTGTTAATAAAAATCTCTTACTAATCACAAAAGGCTTGTGCAATCTCGCACAAGCCTTTATTATTTCTACTTTTACACTACAAAAAGTTCTAGAAGTGCTGGAAGGCGCGAAGCAGTGAAGCTTGTGCCGCGACGGCGTACTGGTGGTACGTCGAGCAAGCAAGCGAACTGCGACAAAGCATAACAGTACTTATAGAACTTTTTCTCTTTTAACCGACAGACTTCTGATTGAAACATTCACGTTCTTAACCTGCATCGCCGTCATATACTCAACCTTCTCTTTAATCTTAGCCTGTAACTGACGGGTAATGGTGAAAATCTGCACACCATAGAACAGAATTACTTCCATACTAATGGTAATGCCCTTACTGTCAGTGCGACGACGAATACTAATATCAGTAACCTTATCTACACCAAGCATCTTATCAGCAATCAGCTCGATGATATTTTCCACAGCAGTATCTGCAATCAACAACTTGCCGTAGAAACTGAACGCCGGTCTTACAATGGAACGATCTGCATCCTTTTTCTCACGACGATGCTTGGAAAAAATATTATAGGGCAAATCTGCAAAGTAGCCTGTAAAATGAGGCTTCAACTCTACAGAAGGAACAGGTACAATGTGCTTGCCTTCTTGTAAACGTGAGTAGCGAGCCTTCTTAATTTCCTTCTTGCTAGCAATCTGATGAATATAAACTGTTTTTACCGGAGCATCTAGATTTAAACGCTTGGTAATCTTGTTAATCATATTGTCAGAGGTTGCGATAATCAACAGGCGACGAATATTATTCTTGCCTAAAGCTTCACGCACCACTCTTGCATGCTCATCATCTGTAAAAATTGCACGCTTAACTGCTTGTATTCTGTTTTCTTCATTCTTAGCAGAGGTACCTGCTAAAATCCTAGTACCTTTAATTAAGAGACCATCGTCAATAATGGCATCACATTTATTATCAAAGGCAACCCCAATGGCGCGGTGGCTTTTGCCCGTACCGCTAGGGCCTACAAAGGCAACAACTTCCACAACGACCTGCCTGCCTTTCATTTATTTTTCTTTATATTGTATCACACCTGCGACATTTTGCCACTCTACTGGGAAAATTCCTAACTCCGTTGGGAATCTGTCGGGAATGCCGTGAAAATCACTGCCACCACTGACAAGTAAGTTATATTTCTTCGCCAGTGCCAACCATTTTTCTTGGTCAGCTTCATTAGCACTGGGGTGATAAACCTCGATACCGTCAAAGCCGAAATTGCTAACTAAGAATTCCGGCAACTTGCTATCGTACAATTCGCAGGGATGAGCAAGTACGGCAATACCACCCGCCTTATGAATCAAGTCCACTGCTTCTTCCGGAGCAAGCTTCGGTTGGGGAACGTAAGCTGGTCCCCCACGACGGAGCAACGCATCAAAAACCTCTTGCACAGTTTTGAAGTAACCCTTTGCAACCAAAGCCTTGGCAACGTGAGGTCTGCCCACCGCCCTATTCTTCGGGTCGCAGGCTTCCACTTCAATTTCATAGCCTAAATCATGCAACTTCTCCAGCATTTTCAACAGGCGAAACTCACGGGCGTGACGAAGCTGGTTCATCTTCTCAAGCAAGGGAGCGTAGTTCATATCCACGTGGTAAGCCAAAACGTGTACGCTGTCTTCTGCGTACTGGGCGCCCAACTCCACACCGGGAATAATGCGCACACTACCGCCTAAATCAGCGGCAGTCTGTTGAGCCTCCCCTACTCCATTCCAAGAATCATGGTCCGTAATAGCAAGAGCCTTCAAACCCTTTGCCACAGCTTCCTGCACCAATTGAGTTGGCGTATAACGTCCATCTGAAAATGTGCTGTGAGTGTGCAAATCAACTAACATTATAATGTACCTGCGTATTTAATCAAGGTCATGGCACCAAAGCCAGTGCCACCTTTAACTTTAAAGCCAGAAGTTTTGGTAGCGGTAGAAGTGCCACCAATATCAAGGTGTGCCCATTCCACTCCCTCTTTTATAAATTCGCCAACGAATAAGCCACCAGTAATGCAACCACCTGCACGACCAGCACTGTTCAGCAAATCGGCAACGTCACTTTTGATTGCTTCCTTACATTCCGGCAAGGAGGGTAATTGCCAGAAGGCTTCCCCTGCCTTTTTACCTGCTGCCTTAATAGCTTCGGCAAGCTCGTCATTATTAGCGATGATACCACTGGTTTCGTTACCAAGGGCAATAATCACAGCGCCTGTCAAAGTTGCAATGTCAATAACACGATTAGCACCTTGCTCGCAAGCGTACCACACAGCATCTGCCAGAACCATCCTGCCTTCCGCATCAGTGTTCACTACTTCAATGGTCTTGCCATTGGCAGCCTTCACCACGTCACCGGGGCGTTGAGCATTGCCACCGGGCATATTCTCTGCGCAGGAAAGGATGGCAATAATATTGCAAGGCAACTTCATTTGCGCAATGGCTTGCATAGCACCAAGCACAGCACCTGCCCCTGCCATATCGTCCTTCATTTCGCCCATGTTTTCGCTGGGTTTGATGGAGATGCCGCCACTGTCAAAGGTAATACCTTTTCCGACAAAAGCAGTGTAAGGCGCATCACCTGCTCCATTATATTTCAAAGTAATCATTCTGGGAGGGTTCTTGCTGCCTTGACCAACTGCTAAAATAGCGTTCATACCTTTGGCAGCCATTTCCTTTTCATCCAGAACTTCTATTTCTAAATTGTAAGCTTCTGCCACTTTGCCAGCTTCTTCTGCCATAACGACAGGGTTCACCCAATTTCCGGGACGATTAACCAAATTACGGGTCAAGCTTACGCCTTGGGCAATAGCTTCCGCTTGGGCAAGAACTGCTTCACCGTTTTCCACAGCACTGGTGATTGTAATGTTGCATTCGGTTGCAGGCTTGCTTTCACCCTTACATTCATTGAATTTGTACGCACCAAGGTACAAACCTTCGGCAATAGCTTGCAGGTAGTGAGCTCTGGTAGCTTTTAAGAGCAAGGGCACTGCTACGATGGCAGTAGTAATCTTTTGCTTTTGGAGAGCGCGTACTGCCGCACCTGCTGCCTTACGAAAATTGGCGGGCGTACATTCTTTACCTTCACCGCAACCTACGATGGTCAGCTGTAACAATTTACCTTCGTGCATCAAAGCCAAGCTATTTACAGCTTCAACCTCATAAAAATCAGGATACTTTTCTATGAAAGCATTTACTGCCGCTTGCAGGCTTTCTGGCAAATTAATCTTGCCAACACCTGCCGCACATTCCTTGCACAATAAAAGCACAATACTTTCTGCATTTTCATAAGCTGCTGCTTGATGTTCCACAACAGCACATTGAATATTATTAACCATAATCGAGAAACTCCTTTATTTAAACTCTACAGCCGTAGTCAAGTCGCTAAGCATGGTCCTGCCAGTATGACGCAGCAAGGTCAAATCGCTAACCACCACGCGCATAGTGCGAACACTCTTACCGTCCATATAATAACTTCCTAAAGAATGCAATACAAAAGGTACGTCATTGGATTTGCCCAAATATAGCATACAATGATTGTCCATATAAAGACCTGCACCAGGCGTTAATTTCTTAATCGCTTCGAGCTTGCCTGCATCATCAAGCTTACTTAAATTAATATGCACACCTGCACTATTTTCCTGCTCGTCCGCATTACGGGGCAGATAAATTCCCACAGTACGATACGCATTGTACATGAGGCTAGAACAATCCACACTATTTTTCAAACCGCCCCAACCATAGGGCATACCATAAAATTTGAAAGCACTGCGTAAAATATTATTGGAAGTATAAGATAAATAACCTTCGTTCAACGCAGAACTCTTGGCAACCTTAACCTTTACCTTATCAAGCTTGCCATCTTCACCACGACCTGCGACGGTCAAGACGTAACCAGCATCGTCAGCACTTTGGAGAGGAATGCGGCTACCTTGTTGGTATTCTACGGTCTCCGCCCAAGTTTTCAACTTCACGCTCTTACCTACGACCACCACGAACTTTTTGGGATCAACAAATTGCAACCAAGTGTCCCTATCTGTAAACGCAATATCGTAGGTACTAATCCAACCGCTGTAATTGGTAGCTTGGATGTAATGAAACTGACCGTTTTCACTAGTATGCAGTACTGCAACTGGGTCGCAAGGGTCTAAAGCAGTTTCCTGCAAGGCATCGAAGTCCTTATCTGCCGCAAAATAGAATAAGCCCTCGCCCGTAGGCAGGTTACGCATATTGCTACGCCTTACCACAACGGCATACCTTACAGTAACATCGTCCTTAATTGCAGAAGCATTTACCAGCTGGCGTAAGATACCTTTATAATTATCGCTAACCTTGTTGCCACGCAGGTATAAATCTTCTTCCAGCGCTTCAAAATTAGTAAGCTTTGCCTTAACTGTACGTCTTGATACAATCGCAGGATATTCTGCCAAATCTACAACAGTAGGTGAAGCCTTGCGAATCTCTTTATTAAAAGCTTCTACCCCTTTTGCATCTAAGATTATAGTATCTCCGTCAGTATTATTTTCTATCCAGTAATCAGCAGTAACCAGCTTGCTGAAATTTGTAATGCCTGCTGCATTTACCGGCACTGCTACGAAGCACAGGCATAACAAGCATAAACATAAAAACTTTCTTAGCAAGTTAGACACTCCTTCCCTATTTCTTCATACTTAATTTAATTCGTTAGCGAAAAGAAAATTCCTGCCTTTTGTGGACATTCAAAGTTGATGTAACAAATTTGACACAGATAAAAACACCACGCAACCTAAGTTACGTGGTGCTAAGATAGATTTTAAATCAAATTGTATTCAGCCAAAATTTTATCAAGCTTTTCTACTCCTGCTTCACTAAGCGGAGTCAACGGCAAGCGCGGAGCACCTGCATCAATACCAGTAACTTTGGTTACTGCATATTTTACAGGGATGGGATTGCTTTCGATGAACATGGAGTTTGCCAACGGAACAAGTTTTTTGTTCAGTTCAGCAGCTTCTGCAACTTTACCTTCGCTGTACAAGCGCATTACGTCTTGCAACATTTGACCACCAATGTTACCAAGCACGGAGATTACGCCACGAGCGCCAACGGACATGAACGGAAGAATCAAACCGTCGTCACCGCTGTAAATGGTAACGTTATCAGGCAGTACACGGAAAAGTTCTGCAGTTTGTGCTACATTACCAGCAGCTTCTTTAACTGCAACGATGTTGGGGAATTCTGCTGCCAAACGAGCAATAGTTTTCGGTTCAATGTTAGAGCCGGTACGACCAGGAACATTATATACGATAATAGGCAGGCTGGTGGATTTAGCCACTGCTGCAAAATGTTGATAGTAACCTTCTTGGGTAGGTTTGTTGTAGTACGGACCAACTACGAGCAAACCGTCAACACCACAAGCTTCTACTGCGTTAATCAGTTCCAAAGTGCTTGCGGTACAGTTGGTGCCTGCGCCTACGATTACGGGAGCACGACCATTAACACGTTCTACAACTGCTTTCAGAACAGCAATCTTTTCGTCCATGAACATGGTTGCTGCTTCACCGGTGGAACCTTCTACAACCAGACCGTCACTGCCATTTGCCAATAACCATTCTGCAAAATCAGCAGCTGCTTCACAATTAACGCTACCATCTGCGTTAAAGGGGGTAACCATCGCCGTAAGTAATCTACCAAAATATGCTTCTTTCATTTTATTTCACCTCTATAATTTGAATGCTTCGTGAAGTGCTTTAACTGCCTCATTCAAGTACTCTTCTTTGATAACTGCGGAAATTGTAGTGTCGCTGTCCACAGTTTGCAGGATAGCAATTTTTTTGCTTGCCAATGCTGCAACGAAGGTAGCCATAACGCCCGGTACACCGCGCATTGCGTTACCAACAACGGTAACCTTACCGCAACCAGTGTTGAGTACATATTTAAATTCAGTACTATCCAGAACTTCACAGGTGCGATCTACGTCAGCACTGAATACTGCAAACATAGCTTCTTTTTCAGAAAGGTTCAAGCTGCCAACGGAAATGCCAGCTGCTGCCAAATCTTCAAACAATTTTCTGCCAGCGGAAAGGTCTTCCGGATTAAGAGCGATGCGGAATTGAGCCAAATCGCTCAAGCTTGCTACGCCACTAGCCATATTGTCGCTAATAGCAACGTCGCTACCCAGGTTACCAGCAGAACGTTCGTTAGTAATGATGGTACCAGGTGCTTCGCTGAAAGTAGATTTTACAATCAAAGGTACGTTACTGCTCATAGCAATTTCTACTGCGCGCGGGTGGATAACCTTCGCACCATTGTGTGCCATTTGGCAAACTTCTGCGTAGGAAATTTGTTGCAGAATGGTTGCCTTTTCTACTACGCGCGGGTCAGCAGTCATAATACCGTCAACGTCAGTGTAGATTTCTACAAATTCTGCGTGAAGTGCTGCGCCTAAAGCTGCTGCAGTAGTGTCACTGCCACCACGACCGAGAGTGGTAAATTTTTGGTTGTCTTCAGTTACGCCTTGGAAACCGCAAACAACGGGGATAATGCCGGATTCCAGCAGGTGATGCAAATTAGAAACGTTAATGTTTTTAATACGAGCTGCACCAAACTGGGAGTCAGTGATAATACCAGCTTGACCACCGGTCAATGCCATAGCGTTGATACCGTGTTTTTGCAAGTGAGCTGCCATGATGCAGGAGGAAATAATTTCACCGCAGCACATCATAACGTCCATTTCACGCACGTTAACAGAAATATTTTCTTCCTTCAAAACGTCAATCAAGGTATCAGTTGCGTAGGGTGCGCCCTTACGCCCCATAGCAGATACAACAACTACAGGAGAATAGCCATTGTGAATGGCTTGTTGAATTTTATTTTTTACGGCAAGGCGGGACTCCTCATTTGCAACGGAGGTACCGCCAAATTTTTGCACAATGATTTTCATTTATAATGTCTTCCCTTCACCAATAAATTAGATCCATCCATTTTTAATCATGGTTTCTGCAATTTGCAAGGTGTTCAATGCAGCGCCTTTGCGAATTTGGTCGCCAACAACCCACAAGTTAAAGGTATTGGGGTTGGATTCGTCGCGACGGAGACGACCGATGAAGCAATCATCTTTATCAGAGGTGTACAACGGCATGGGATATTCTTGTTCTTGGGGATTATCCAGCATTTGTACGCCAGGAAATGCTTCAATAGCTTTAATCATGTCAGCCAGTTCAAGGTCATGTTCAAACTCGATGTTAACAGATTCACTATGGCTACGATATACAGGAACGCGAACTGTGGTTGCGGTAATGCGCATATCATAATCTTCCATAATTTTTTGAGTTTCGTTAATCATCTTCATTTCTTCCTTGGTGTAGAGGTTGTCAAGGAATACGTCGATTTGCGGAATTAAGTTGAAAGCAATGGGATAATGTTTAGCAAGGCTAGCAGACGGAAGAATTTTTGCTACCATTTCGTTGCCATCGCTGTAAGCTTTAACTTGGTCGGTCAATTCGTCAATACCTTCTTTACCAGCACCAGAAACTGCTTGGTAAGTAGATACTACTACGCGTTTAATTTTTGCCAAGTCATACAAAGGTTTTAATGCCATAACCATAATAATGGTAGAGCAGTTGGGGTTAGCGATAATGCCTTTATGTTTCAAAATTGCTTGTGGGTTAACTTCGGGAACTACCAGGGGAACTTCCGGGTCCATACGGAAGGTGCTGGAGTTATCGATTACAACAGCGCCTGCTTCAACAGCATAGGGAGCAAATTCTTTAGAAATACTACCACCAGCGAACAAAGCAATGTCGATACCTTTGAAAGAATCTTTAGTAGCTTCTTCTACAACATAGGTTTTACCCATTAATTGGATTTCAGTACCTGCACTACGTTTGGAAGCCAAAAGGCGCAGTTCATTGAACGGGAAGTTACGTTCTTCGATAAGTTTCAAGAATTCGCCACCTACAGCACCGGTAGCACCTAAAATAGCAACATTATATTTTTTCATAAGGTTTTCCTCCCCCAATTATTTACAGTAATTTGTCGAGTCCGTATACCAGACCAGCTTTATCCATAATCTTACGGCAGCCAAGTGCTACACCAGGCATATAGCATTCGCGGTTGATAGGTTCTGTGCTGATTCTAAGCACTTCCCCTTGTCCACCGAACACAACTTCTTGGGAAGCAACGTAGCCCGGCAAGCGGATGCTGTGAATTTTCATACCTTCGTAATCTGCACCACGGCAGCCTGCCATAGTTTCTTTTTCTTCGGGATGACCTTGCTTCATTGCTTCGCGAACCTCTGCAATTTTTTGTGCAGTAATGATTGCGGTACCAGAAGGTGCATCCAATTTTTTATCGTGATGTTTTTCGATAATCTCTACGTGAGAGAAATATTTTGCTGCTTCACAAGCAAGCTTCATCATAACCACAGCACCAAGTGCAAAATTAGGAGCAATCAAAAGCGCCGTATTGTTTTCTTTAGCCAAAGCATCCAGCTCGTCTAAATCTGCTTGCTTGAAGCCTGTTGTGCCTACAACTGCACGTACCCCCAGCTTCAAAATCTTACGCAAGTTGTTCATTACAACGTCAGGACGGGTAAAATCTACTACAACATCGGGAGCAGAAGCTTTAATCGCAGCTTCCAAATCAGTTTGAGTTGTCATTGCCCCACCATTATCGAGAGCAATGCTTGCTTCTTTAACATCAACCACTGCCGCCAATTCTAAATCAGCTTCAGCAACAACTTTCTTTACAACTTCGCTACCCATGCGCCCTAAAGCACCATTAACCAATACGCGAATCATTTAGTTCACTCCTTAAAGTTTTTAAAATCCATAAAACCAGTATTTTTTATCTTGTTACTATTTTACTAAACTTCTGTACTTTTTACAAGTACAATTGTACTCAAGACCTCGTCTTTTGTAAAACTCGCTAGAAGTACTGGATAACAAGGCGGAACAAAATTGTGAAGCGATAGCGTACTTGAAGTACGTTGAGCGAGCAATTGCAGTTCCAACGCAGGAAGACAGTGCTTATAACGAGTTTGGAAAACTAAAAAGCTGTTGAGATATATACTACCTCAACAGCTTTGATACGCTAATTTAGTTGAGATAGCCCTCCGCACACTTCGGTGCGACAGTTCGGCAGCTTTCACTGACGACCCAGCATAGCAACATGGCTGCTACTACACTTCGGCGGTTACCCTTTCCCCTGCTTCAACGCTCCCGCTCCACAGGTTACTCTTGCTTTCCGCGCCTCTATCCTACTGGTTTAATTATTTTATTAAAAGAATTATATTACTCTGAGCGATGCTTGTCAAATTTGTGAACGACAAGCTAGAAAAAGTTTTCTAAACTGTACAAATTTTACACAAACCCATAAAATCGTTAGAAGTGCTGGATAACAAGGCGGAACAAAATTGTGCAGCGATGGCGTACTTAGCGTACGTCGAGCAAGCAATTGTAGTTCCAACGCAGGAAGACAGTGCTTATAACGATTTTATTTAGAGGTAGAACCGAAGCCGCCCCCACGAACTGCCTTATTTTCGTTGGAGTCACCGTCAGCTACTAAATAATTGTAGAAAATACCTTGAGCAACACGTTCACCTTTCGGTAAAGCGATAGGTTCACTGCCCATATTTAAGAGTGCAAGCATAATGTGACCTTCGTTGTCTTCATTATTATAATAGTCTGCGTCGATGATGCCTACGTTGTTCACAAGCATAATGCGTTTTTTAACTGCCATGCTGCTACGGATGTGCATACCAAGATATTCGTCATCTTGCATATAAGCTTTTACGCCAGTAGGAACAAGTTGCAGCTTGCCCGGTTCAAGCACTACATCTTCCGGCAAGCAGAAGTCATAGCCAGCAGATTTTTGAGTTTTACGTTCCGGCATTTGGAATTCTACATCAGCATATTTAGCGATTTTTTCAAAACCTCTTAATTTCATAGCGTTACTCCTCTCTATAGAAAAAGGCAGAGATAAACTCTGCCTTTTAAAATTTTAAATTATTTGCTCAAGCCTTTGGTCAACACAGCTTTACGGGAAAGATTGATGCGACCTTTGTTGTCGATTTCAGTTACTTTAACAACGATTTCGTCGCCAACAGAAACAACATCTTCAACTTTTTCTACACGTTCGGTGGAAAGTTGGGAAATGTGAACCAAGCCTTCTTTACCCGGCAGAATTTCAACGAATGCGCCGAAGTTCATTAAACGGGTAACTTTACCAGTGTAAACTTTGTCAACTTCTGCTTCAGCAGTGATGCCAGCAATCATATCAATAGCTTTGTTAGCAGCTTCGGTATTAACTGCAGCAATGAAGATACGACCAGTATCATCGATATCGATTTTAGCACCGGATTCTTCAACAATTTTCTTAATCATTTTGCCGCCGGGGCCAATTACTTTGCTAATTTTGTCAGGATCAACATTGATGGTGGTAATTTTCGGAGCGTACTTGGAAAGTTCAGCACGCGGAGAATCGATGCATTCCATCATTTTGCCCATGATGAATTCACGACCTTGTTTAGCTTGCGCCAAAGCTTGGGTGAAGATATCTTTGTTGATACCATCAATTTTAATATCCATTTGGATTGCGGTGATACCTTTGTCAGTACCAGCAACTTTGAAGTCCATATCGCCAAGAGCATCTTCTAAGCCTTGGATGTCAGTCAAGATGGTGAAGTATTCGCCGTCTTTAACGAGGCCCATAGCTACGCCAGCAACAGGAGCTTTAATAGGAACACCAGCATCCATCAAGGACAAGGTGCTTGCGCATACAGAACCCATGGAAGAAGAACCGTTGGATTCCAAAACTTCGGAAACCAGACGAATTGCATACGGGAATTCATCTTCAGAAGGAATTACCGGGAGCAAAGCACGTTCTGCCAAAGCACCGTGACCAATTTCACGACGACCAGGGCTACGCAAGGGTTTGGTTTCGCCTACGCTGTACGGCGGGAAGTTGTAGTGATGAATGTAACGTTTGGTATCTTCTGCACCAAGACCGTCCAAAGTTTGTGCTTCACGGAGCGGAGCCAAAGCTAAAACGTTCAAGATTTGGGTTTGACCACGAGTGAAGAGCGCACTGCCGTGAGGACGAGCCAAGAGACCAACTTCGCAGGTTACAGGGCGTACTTCGTCCAATTGACGACCGTCCGGACGAATCTTGTCAACGGAAATGGTACGACGAACGATTTTCTTAACCAGTTTTTGGGTAATGTAAGCAACGTCTTTAGCGTTGTCAGGATATTTATCAATGAAAACTTCTGCGATTTCAGCTTTAACGCGTGCAACGTTTTCTTCACGTTCCAGTTTGTTAGCGTCCATCAAAGCTTCTTTCAACTTAGCAGCACCGTATGCTTCAATTTCTTCTGCGATTTCAACAGGAGGATTGTATACGGGAACTTCCATTTTAACTTTGCCGATTTCAGCAACGATTTTTTCTTGGAATTCAACCAATTCTTTGATTACGCCGTGAGCGAACCAGATTGCATCCAGCATGGTTTCTTCGGAAACTTCTTTAGCACCAGCTTCTACCATCAAGATTGCATCTTTGGTACCAGCAACAGCCAAGTTCAAAAGGCTTGCGCGAGCTTGTTCAACGGTGGGGTTGATGATGAATTCGCCATCAATCAAGCCAACACGAACACCAGCTATGGGACCTTCGAAGGGAATGTCAGAAATGGACAGTGCGCAGGAAGCGCCTACCATTGCAGGCATATCAGGAGCGTTGTCCGGATCAACGGAAACTGCAGTAGCAACGATTTGTACGTCATTATGATAGCCATCGGGGAACATGGGGCGAATGGGACGGTCAATCAAGCGGCTAGTCAAAATAGCTTGTTCACTAGGACGACCTTCACGTTTAATAAAGCCACCAGGAATTTTACCAACAGCATACATTTTTTCTTCAAAGTCAACGGTCAAAGGGAAAAAGTCTACACCTTCACGAGGTGTTTTGGTGCCGGTTACTGCTACAACTACTGCAGTATCACCATAACGAACCAATACAGCGCCGTTTGCTTGTTTAGCAATTTTGCCAGCTTCGATGGTAAGGGTTCTGCCACCAAGATTCATACTGTAACTATGCATATCTTTATGCCTCCTATATTTTTTCACATTTTGGGTTACCTCCCGTATATTCGACACAAATCCCAAAACTCCTTTTTATTTTTTAAAAAATTTTAAATTTTTTTGAAGGAATATTTTCTTGCCTTCATCACCCTGAAACTAACTCGTAAGTTAGTATTATGGAAGAAAAACCGAATTTGTTTGAGCCTAGCTTCTTATTTTGATAGAATATAATTGTAATAATTTAGCACGAAAGGAATTTATCATGAACAGCTTAAAAGCATTCTTTTCATTTCTAATTGTATTTACCCTCTGCGCACTTCCTACTAATATATTTGCCAAAGAAGTAATTATCACCGATGGAAGCGTTGCCCGTTTTGATATTACTAACAACGTACCCTCTTCCCCCTACTTCACTCAAAATGATTACTATAATATGGAAAGCAATGAACACTTAACCATACTGCACAACTTTACAACCTACCAACAAACTACCATGCACACCTGTGGACCAGTTGTTGCCAATATGGTTGTAGATCACTTTTTAGGCAAGCCTCTCCACTCCGAACTGGAAGCCGCCAAAATGATGGGTTGCAATAAGTACAACGGCACCACCACCAAAGGCTTACGTG
This sequence comes from Phascolarctobacterium sp., assembly GCA_017457085.1. GTDB lineage: Bacteria > Bacillota > Negativicutes > Acidaminococcales > Acidaminococcaceae > JAHHUH01. Next base: position 3,414 of record JAFTID010000051.1, on the reverse strand, counting down.
GATATTTTAGAGACCTCGGTTGGAACGCAACAAGCTCTGCTGATACGAATTCCCCTAAAACATACACGGACTTTTTGAATTTTGTACAAGGTCATCTACAAGCCAACACTCCCATTATGGTAGAAAATGTGGAATGGGGCGGGCACTGGCGCATCATCATTGGCTACGACACAATGAATACTGCTAACACTGGCGACGACGTACTCATCTTCGCAGACCCCTACGATAAGGCAGACCATCTGCAAAACGGCTACAGCATTGTCCCCGCAGAAAAGTTCTTCTACATGTGGTTCGATGCCATCCGTTTCGCCAAAGGGGCTAATTGGAAGCAATGGGTTGTGGCGAAACCGAATAAGTGAAAATGAAGATAAGTAAATAAAAACGGACGAGTCGGCAGGCTCGTCCGTTTGCTTTTTCTCGAATGTTATATACAAAATACAATAACTTATTTGAACATATATTTGTTTTGTGTTATAATATCTTCAAGGTGCTACCAAGTACGGTAGGCGGTTTAGCCCTCTCCGGAGGGACTGTGACCCTCCGATGATATAGAAATCCTTTTGGAAATCTTGACAAGGAGGGATGCCAATGACTCTAGAATTATTCCTTGCTATTATTAGCTTAGGAGTAGGCACTTTTGCTCTTGGCTATACGATAGGTAAAGACCTTTCTAAAAAACAGTAAGACCGCCTCGGCCTAGCAAACTGAGCGGTCTTACTTGCAACGTTTTATCGGGCTAAGCCGTCTATCGGTAGCACCGTCTTTTTCTGATACAATTATATAATATACCATAACAAAGAGCAAGGTGTTTTCGCACCTTGCTCTTAATTTTTATGAATGTTTCACTTAAAACATTTAGAGTTTAAATTAGAAGCTGTAGCGTACGCCCAAGTTCCATTGCCAATTGGTATCGATTTCGCCGCCAAAGGTTTTTTCGATATCAGCATAGATATAGGTTGCTTTGGACAAGCTAACGTTAGCACCTACGCCAACTTCCCACCAGCCGCCACCGAGATCTTCTTCGATGGTTCTGGTTACACCGTTTTTGCCGAAAGTGGTATCGGTTTCGCCGTCAAAGTCATACAAGTAGGAAGCACGTGCATATACGTTACCTTGTTTGATGTCTTTGCCCAAGGAGAAGCCTACGCGACCAATCAAGGAATCCATGTCGCCAACAGTTACGTCTTTACCATTAATGGTGTATTCTGCACTATCAACAGAACCATAGGTCAATTCAACTTGCGGTTCAATCCAGAAGCCTTTACCTTGTTGGATACGTTTGCCAAATTCTGCGCTTACGGACATACCGTTAGTGCTGTAATCAGATTTAGCATCAGCAACAGTAATGTCACTTTCAAAACGAGCATAACGAGCAATCAAATCAACGAAAGTACCATCATTGTTCAACTTGCTACCATAGATTGCGAATGCAGTGCTGTCATTTTCAGTAGAACCATTAGCAAAGTTACCGTTACCTTCTGCAAAGGTTACAGCTGCACCAACAGTCCAACGTTTGTCAACACTAAGTTTTTCGTCATAACCCAATTGATATTGGTTGTATTGAGATTTTGCGCCAGCAAATTCTTCTTCACCACGAACCATACGAGTCCAAATGCCAGCTTCACCATTAGCCATACGCAATTCGCCCATACGTTTATTCATATCGTTCATGTGAGCACGGATATGAGCCATACCTACAACAGATGCTTCACCGATGGATTTGTTAACGGTGTTAACAGCTTCTTTAACAGAACCAGCAACAACAGCACCATATTTTACATCAGCAGTGATTGCGCCTGCAACTTCACCTTCAGCAGTACCAACTTGTGTTACTTCAACACCTTCTACTTTATCAGCTAAAGATTGCAATGCGGAAGCTTGATCACTTTCAGAAGCAATAGCTTCTGCCAATGCACCATCAGCTTGAACGCTCAAAGTTGCATCACCAAAACCAACAGTAACTTTATCATCATCACTTGCCATGATGATAGTACCAGCACCGTTTAATTCAGTAACAGTATTTTCGCCAGTATTAGAAGCATCCCAAGTGAAGTTTTCACCTAAGTTGAGAGTAGAAGTACCACCATTAGTAGTAATAATACCACCAACAATTTCTGCTGTACCAGTAACAGTGATATCTACCTTAGCTCCATTGCCTTGTGCACCTATGGCATAAGTACCTTCTACTTCACTCAAATTTTTAATAGACAAATTATCAACATCTATATCGACAATTGCTTGCATATCATTAACAATATCTTTTTGCGCAGATACTACTGCATTTTTTCTAACTTCACCGTCTTCAATTGGCTTACCAGAAATATTCAGCGTATCGACATTTATTTTAAGAACAGAATCACCATATTGGGGAGACTTACCATCCAATGCCCCAACAGCACTTCTTCCTTCTGAGTAAATGTTTGCAACTGCTCCTTCAGCACCGCTAATAATTACGTCAGCAGCATTGTTGGCAACAACACCACGTCCACCCTCGGTAGAATCATTAGTCAGATTCTTTACTGAGATATTCAATTCATCAAAACCACTTACTTTCAATTGTGCATTCGTAGCAGCATATAAGCCATCGGTACCACCACTCTTACCACTACCCAAAACATTAATAGTTTTTGCACTTAAAGTTAAATTATCACCATTAGTAGTTAGATATACTGCTTTACCATCATCAGCAATAATGTCTATTTGGTTAGCACTTATGGAAGATATATTGGCTAACCCTGAAATACCTGCGCTAATAGCATAACCTTTAGCTTTATTATGCATTACAACATAACCATTCCCCTCAATGGTACTAGCAAGAAACAAGCCTTTTCCTTGAGTATCTGCATTTGCTTCAATAGTTAATTTATGTCCTTCAGTAACTGTAATAGTTGATTGTTTAACAAAATTTGCACCACCAACCCATGTTACATCCGCCTTACTTAGAGTAACATTATTATCACCAACAATACTAGCTCCAGAATTGATATCTCCATACTCCGCCGCCATAGCACTGCCAGTGATAACAAATGCCATCAATGCACCCAGTGCCAAGCTTCTTTTCATCATTTTCTTACTCATAAAATCGCCTTCTTTCTTAAAATATTTTAATAAGGATTAGTAAGAAATAAATCGAAACAAAATTTTTCATACTTTTGTTTCTTTTTGATCTACTTTAATTATAACATTTTAAATATTTAAAGCAATACTTAAAGCAATATTCTGAATAAAATAAGAATTTCTACAAAAAAGAGCTCTCAACTTTCGTTGAGAGCTCTCAGACTGTTGAAAAAGCCTGTTTTGGAAAAATTCCAAAGCAGGCTTTTTACGTTATGAATTACATAACAAAATATAGAATTGTTTGAAAAAATATTTTTGTTTTGACATATCCTTCCTTTGGGAGTAGGATGTGTCCGT
>JAFTID010000050.1 GCA_017457085.1 Phascolarctobacterium sp. | reverse complement strand
TTTGCTGACTTCGTAGCAGAAGTTAAAGGCGCTTTCAGAGCAGTAGACAGTGCTTTGATTGTTGTTTGTGCTACCTCTGGCGTACAAGTTGGTACCGAGCAATGCTGGAAACTTGCGGAAGAAGCAAACCTTCCCCGTATTATTTTCGTAAATAAAATGGACCGCGAAAATGCTGACTTCGACGGCATTCTCGATAACCTCCGTGGCAAATTCGGTAAATGCGTATTGCCGCTGCAATTACCTTTGGGCACCGCTGAAAACTTTGAAGGTTTGATTGACCTCTTCAAAATGAAAGCTTATCGTGCAAACGGTAACGATTCTGACGAAATCGATATTCCGGAAGAATATTTGGAAGCTGCTCAAGAAGCACGTGAAAAAATGGTTGAAGCTGCTGTAGAAGCTGACGATGACTGCATGATGCGTTATCTGGAAGGCGAAGAAATTTCTGACGAAGAAATCATGAAATGCCTCATCAAAGGTATTCGTCAAGCTACCATCTTCCCGATGATTTGCGGCAGTGCTTATAAAGATATCGGTCTTGGCCGTTGCATGAATGCAATCGTTGACTTTACCTATCCTGCAATTTTGAATGACTTCATCGTTATGGATAAAGAAACTGGTGAAGAAGAAGTACGCGATGCCAACGCTCCTATGTCCGCATTGGTATTCAAAACCACCTCTGACCCGTTCGTAGGTCGTTTGAGCTTCTTCCGTGTATTCTCCGGCTCCATTAAGAGCGATAGCGTAGTATTCAACTCCCGTCGTGAAGAAGAAGAACGCATTGGTAATATCTTCACCATGCGCGGCAAAAACCAAATTCCGATGAAAGAAGTTGTAGCAGGCGATATCGGCGTTGTTGCTAAATTGCAATACACCTCCACTGGCGATACTCTGTGCGACAAAAATGCTGCTCACGTAGAATTCCCGCCCATCGCTTTCCCGCTGCCGATGTACACCCGTGCAATCTATGCTAAGAAAAAAGGCGACGAAGACAAGATTATGTCCGCTCTTAACCGCCTGATGGACGAAGATCCGACCATCATCGTTACTAAAAACCCTGTAACCAAAGAATCCTTGATTTCCGGTATGGGCGACCAACACATCGAAATTATCATGGAACGTATGCAACGTAAATTTGGTGTTGAAGCTGACCTGAGAGCTCCCATCATCGAATATCGTGAAACCATCCGTGGTAGAGCAGAAGTTGAAGGCAAACATAAAAAACAATCCGGTGGTCATGGTCAATATGGTCACGTTAAAATTACTATGGAACCGTTGCCCCCCGGAGGCGGCTTCGAATTTGTTGATAAAATCTTCGGTGGCGCTGTTCCTCGTCAATACATCCCCGCAGTTGAAAAAGGTATGCGTGAATCCATGGAAAAAGGTATCCTCGCTGGCTATCCTGTAGTTGATATGCGCATTACTTTGATTGATGGTTCTTACCACACCGTTGACTCCTCTGAAATGGCGTTCAAAACTGCTTCCAACATCGCGTTCAAGAAAGCTATGGAAATGTCCAAACCTGTACTTCTCGAACCTATTTACAACTTGGAAGTAACCTGCGCTGATTCCATGATGGGCGACGTAATTGGTGACTTGAACTCCAAACGCGGTCGTATCCTTGGCATGCAATCCGTAGAAGAAGGCATGAGCGTTGTAACTGCACAAGTTCCTTATGCTGAAATCTCCGAATACGCAGTTGACCTGCGCGCTATTACCCAAGGCTTGGGCACCTTCGAAATGAAATTTGACCACTACGAAGACGTTCCCGCTAAAATGGCGGAAAAAATCATTGCTGACCGTAAAGAAGCTTAATTAAAAACTCTAATACAGCCTGCCAGTAGGTAGGCTGTATTTTTTAACATTAGCGTTTATTTTTATGACAAAACCACGGCAAAATCTTTGCACTGCCGTTGTTATAATGGTATAATGGTAAGGAATTATAGTACAGTATTGGAGGTTTTTCTCAATGCAAACAATCGACCAAGCTTGTGTAAATACTTTGCGCTTTTTGGCAGCTGACCAAGTTGAAAAGGCTAAATCCGGTCACCCTGGTTTCCCCTTGGGCACAGCTCCCTTGATGTATACTATTTGGGATCGTTTTATGAACTATAATCCCGCTGACCCCAACTGGTTTAACCGCGACCGTTTCATTCTTTCTCCCGGTCATGGCAGTGCTTTGATGTACGCTATGCTCCACGTTGCTGGTTATGACCTGCCCATGGAAGAACTTAAAAACTTCCGTCAATGGGGTAGCAAAACTCCGGGCCATCCGGAAAACGGTCATACCCCTGGCGTAGATGCTTCTACTGGTCCCTTGGGTCATGGCTTTGCTATGGGCGTAGGCTTTGCAATGGCAGAAGCTATGCTGGCAGCTCGTTACAACAAACCTGATTTTGCAGTTGTTGACCACTATACCTACGGCATCACCTCTGATGGTGACTTGATGGAAGGCGTTTCCTGTGAAGCTGCTTCCTTGGCAGGTACCTTAGGTCTTGGCAAACTCATTTACTTATATGATGATAACAAAATTACCATTGAAGGCAGCACCGACGTTGCTTTTGCAGAAGACGTTGAAATGCGCTTCAAAGCTTACGGCTGGCAAGTACTGCGCGTAGCTGATTCCGAAGACGTTGAAGCTATGGATGCTGCAATTAAAGAAGCTCAAGCAGATACCATGCATCCTTCTTTGATTATCGTTCGTACCCACATTGGTTACGGCAGCCCCAAACAAGACAACGCTTCCTGCCACGGCGAACCTCTTGGCGCTGATGCTTTGAAAGCTACCAAAGAAAAAGCTGGCTGGGATCCGGAAAAAATGTTCTACGTTCCCGAAGAAGTTGCTGGTCACTTCGCTGCTAAACTGCCTGCTTGCGCAGAAGTACAAAAAGGCTGGAACGCATTGATGGAAGACTATGCGGCTATGTATCCTGAACTTGCAAAAGAATTGAACAACCGCATTGAAAATAAACTTGCTGTTGATTTGGAAGCTTTGGAAGCTATCTTCAAGGAAACTGCTAAAACTGCAACCCGTGAAGCTTCAGGCGAAATCATCCAAAAATTGGCAATGCAATTGCCTGCGTTGGTAGGCGGTAGTGCTGACCTTGGTCCTTCCAATAAAACTATCATCAAAGCTGAAGGCTTCTTCTCCAAATTGGACAAAGCTGGACGCAACATTCACTATGGTGTACGTGAACACGCTATGGGCGTAATCATGACTGGTATCGCTCTCCACGGCGGTTTTATTCCCTTTGGTGGCACCTTCCTGGTATTCGCAGACTTCCTCCGTCCAGCAATCCGTATGTCCGCATTGATGGGTCAACGCGTAATTTATGTTCTGACTCACGACAGCATTGCTCTTGGCGAAGATGGTCCTACTCACCAACCTATCGAAACTACTATGGGCTTGCGCTTGATTCCCAACGTAAGCGTAATCCGTCCTGCAGATGCTTTGGAAACTGCAACTGCATGGCAACAAGCTTGCTTGAACCTGAAACAACCTACCTGCTTGCTCCTGAGCCGTCAAAAATTGCCCGTGCTCCACGACTATGCAGAAGTTGTTCACGAAAACGCATACAAAGGTGCTTATGTTCTTAGCCCTGCCAAAGCAGAAGCTAAAGCAATCCTCATCGGTACTGGTAGCGAAGTACATCTTGCTCTCGAAGCTCAAGCTAAATTGGCTGAAGAAGGCATTGATGTAAGCGTAGTATCCATGCCCAGCTGGGATGCTTTTGAAAAACAAGGCGCGGAATATAAAGAAGCAGTTCTTCCTGCAGGCGTTACTAAAATTGCTATCGAAGCTGGCGTACCTTATGGCTGGAGCCGTTACACCGGTAACGAAAACAATGCTATCGGCATCACCACCTTTGGCGCATCCGCACCTGGCGATTTGCTGATGGAAAAATATGGTTTCACTGTGGAAAATGTTGTTGCAAAAGTACACGAAGTGCTTAAATAAAACTCTCTCTTGGCGCCCCTGAAAGGGGAGCTGTCAGCGAAGCTGACTGAGGGGTTAATAACTGGACTAAATTAAAACCCCGATGTGAGAACGTCGGGGTTTTTTAGGAGTATAACTATGAAAAACTTATTGACAATCGCAGGTAGCGACAGCAGTGGTGGCGCAGGTATCCAAGCAGATTTGAAAACCTTTTCTGCTCACGGTACCTTTGGTATGAGCGTTATTACTGCAGTTACTGCTCAAAACACCTGTGGTGTAACCATGGTGCAGGACATTGATTGTGCTGTTGTTAAAGGGCAGGTTGAAGCTGTCTTTGACGATATTCACGTAGATGCCGTAAAAATTGGTATGGTGTCCCGTCCGGAAATCATTGAAACAATTGCAGAATGCTTGCGTAAATACAAACCTGAAATTATTGTGGTTGACCCTGTTATGATTTCTAAAAGCGGTTATCCCTTGCTGGCACCTGAAGCTTGTGCAACCTTGATTAAGGAACTGCTCCCTTTGGCTACTCTTGTTACTCCTAACTTACCGGAAGCAGAAGCTATTACTGGTATGAAGGTAACCACTAAAGCTGAAATGCGTCCTGTGGCAGAAAAGATTTTGGCACTGGGAGCGAAGGCTGTCCTTGTGAAAGGCGGTCATTTAGACGATAGCGCTGATGATTTGCTTTTTGATGGAGTAGAGGAAGTATGGTTCCAAGGTGAACGTATTGAAACCAAGAACACCCACGGAACAGGCTGCACTCTTTCCAGCTCTTTAGCTGCAAATCTGGCTAAGGGCTTATCCATGAGCGAAGCAGTTACTGCTTCCAAGGCTTATGTTACCGAAGCCATTAAATATAGCTTAGAAATTGGTAGTGGTTGTGGCCCCACACACCACTTTGTAGATTTATATAGAAAGGCAGGCATATTAGAATAATGGATTTAAAAGTTCAATTTGGCGAAATCATTGACAAGCTGCGTAGACAAAAGCCTGTCATTCACCATATTACAAATTATGTAACTGCAGAAAGCTGTGCAGATATCGCTCTTGCTGCAGGTGCTTCTCCTCTCATGGCAGATGACCCGGAAGAGGTTGAAGAAATCGTTAGCAATGCAGATGCTTTGGTTCTGAATTTAGGAACTATCAGCTTTAATAAGATGATTGCCATGGAAAAGGCAGTTGCCATTGCCAAAGAAGCAGGTATTCCTGTTATTTTAGATCCCGTTGGCGTAATGGCTTCTTCCATGCGTCTTGAATTTGCCTTGAAGCTTCTGGAAAGAAGATATATTAGCATTGTGCGTGGTAACTTTAGTGAATGCTCTGCTTTGCTGAATGGTGAAGTAGATGGCTACGGCGTAGATAATATTGCTGAGACTACCGAACAAGGGGCAGGCTTGAAGCTTGCGAAAGAAGCGGCTGCAAAATTTGGCTGCGTTTTTGCTGTAACTGGTGCAGTAGATAGCATTAGTAATGGTAAGCAAGGCATTGTCCTTAATAATGGACACCCCCTTTTGGAAGATATAACTGGTAGCGGTTGCATGGCTTCTACCTTGTGTGCTTGCTGTGCTGCTGTTTCCAAGGATATGCTCACTGCTGCTGCCTTGGGTATCGTAGTTATGGGACAAAGTGCGGAGCTGGCTGCTAACTTCCTTGAAAAGAAAGACGGTCCTGGTATGTTCAAGGTACGTTTGGTAGATGCTGTGTACCACGTTACTACCAAATGGAACGTTATTAACCTGAACCCTGAAAGGCAAAACTAAGATGAAAGCGAAGATTGATTACAGCATTTATCTGGTAACTGACGAGATTGCTCTTAAAGGCAGGGAGCTGCTTCCTGTTGTGGAAGAAGCACTGCAAGGTGGGGTAACCTTAGTGCAGTACCGTAATAAGAATGCAGAAGGTAGCAAGCTTTACGCAGAAGCACTCGCTTTAAAGGAGCTGTGCGATAAATATAATGTGCCTTTAATCATTGACGACAGGCTTGATATTGCTATCGCTGTTGGCGCGGCGGGGGTACACATCGGTCAAGAAGATATCCCTTGCAATATCGCACGCCAAGTTTTAGGTGATGACTATATTATTGGCGTATCTGCCCATAATCCTGAGGAAGCACGTAAAGCCATTGTAGACGGTGCCGATTATTTAGGCTGTGGCGCAGTTTATGCAACTACTACTAAGGCGAAGGTAACTGCCTTGGGCTTGGATGGTCTTGCTGAAATTAGGAAGGCAGTAGATATTCCCATGGTTGGCATTGGCGGCGTTGACCTTACAAATGTCAAAGACGTGCTTGCTACGGGTGTAGAGGGTGCTGCCATCGTGCGTGCCATTCTCGGTGCGGAAGATGTTACTGCTACCACCCAAGAGTTCGTCAAGATTAAAAACAATTTATAGAACGGAGGCATTCCCTTGTCTATAGAAAAAGTTCGTGCTTATTTTAAGCGATTTAATATGGAAGACCGTGTTATTGAATTTGCTACCTCCAGTGCAACCGTAGAACTGGCTGCGCAAGCTGCAGGCTGTGAACCGGCACGCATTGCCAAAACACTTTCCTTCAAGGTTGGCGAAGGCTGCGTGCTTATCGTTACTGCAGGCGATAGCAAGATTGATAATGCAAAATATAAACACTTCTTTGGCGCGAAAGCAAAGATGCTTAATGCGGAAGAAGTAGAGCCGATGATTGGTCATGCTATTGGTGGCGTTTGTCCCTTTGGTATTAACGATGGCGTAAAGGTTTATTTAGATGTTTCCTTGAAACGCTTTACCACATTTTTCCCTGCATGTGGCAGTTCTAACAGCGCTATTGAGTTAACACCGGAGGAATTAGAAAAATATTCCTGCAACTGCCAAGGTTGGGTAGATTTGTGCAAGGGTTGGAACGAATAAAGGAAGGCTAGAATTATGAGCGAAGTAAAATACGTTAAGAACGGTAAAAAATTAGGTGTCCTTGGTGGTATGGGACCTGCAGCTGCGGCAGAGTTTCTCCGTCAACTGGCAGTGAAATGTCCTGCTACCATCGACCAAGAGCATCCCGTAGTATTTATGATTGGCGACTGCGAAACTCCTGACCGTAGCACTGCTATCTTCGGCGCAGGGGAGAGTCCGTTGCCGAAACTGAAAAAGAATTTACTGCAACTCTGCGACATGGGTGCAGATGTATTGGCAGTACCCTGCAATACTGCTCACTATTTTATTGACCAATTTAAGGACGAACTGCCTGTTCCCTTGGTACACATCGTTGAAGAAACTGTCTTGGCAGCTCAGCGACTTTCTCCAGAAGGTGCGTGGATGCTTTCTACTAAAGGCACCCGTGCAACTGGCATTTACCAAAAGGTTGCAGAAAAATATAATTTTACCTTGTACATTCCTAATGAAGAACAAAGCGATAAATCTCAAGCAGTAATCAACTTTGTCAAGGCTAACCAAATGGCAGAAGCTGGTGCTCTTTGCAAGGAACTGGTGGAAGAACTTTGGGAAGAACGTGATTTGCCTGTTATGACCGCTTGCACCGAGCTTCCCTTGGGCTACGATGCTTCCGGTTTACCGCAGGAAAAATCTGTTTCCAGTATTGGTGCGTTAGTAGATGCAACTGTAAAAGAATTATATGATGTAAAATAAAGTTACATCTCCAGCTCAAAAAATTATTAAGCAGACGATGAATTAGTTTCAAACTAAGGAGTCGTCTGTTTTTGTGTCTTAATTGAAAATTTTATGCAATAAATATACAGGAACGTGTATAGAAGCGTGCAGTTACGTTTAAAGTGTGCTATAATGATATACTGATAAAGAATGGATAACTATGTTCTATTTTCATTACTACACAGGAGGTGTCCTAATGGAAGATGAAAAGGAATTGCTGAATAAAAATGCTCATATAGACGTAGCTGACGAACAAGTAGAAGAGTACGGAGACATACGGGTTGCAACGGAGGTAATCTCCATTGTAGCTAACCTTGCTACTCAAGAGGTGCCCGGCGTACTGCGCATGAGTGGCAGAAGAATAGATGGTATTAACGAGTTCCTTGGTGGTAAAGAGACTCCTACCAAGGGGGTACGCCTTAGCTTTGACGGCAAGACAGTTACCGCCAACATCTACGTTATCATTGAATACGGAAGCTGTATTCCGGAAGTAGCCTTGGAGGTTCAAGAAAAGGTGAAGGAAGCAATCGAGACCATGACTGGTTATGAGGTGCAGTTCATCGACGTACACGTACAAGGCGTTGCCAAACGTGATAAATCTGCGCTGGAACGTGAGGCACAGGCCATTGCGGAAGCTGGCTTGATTAACAATAAGCCTATCTTCAACGAAGCAGAGGTTGAAGCCGAGGCTGAAGCTAGACAAAAACAATTTTTTGAGGAGGATTAAAGATTATGGGAATCCCCGACAGAATAATTTTAACTTTATATACTTTCTTGATGGCTGTGGTGGCAGTGCTTGTTACCTTGTGTAGCTTGGACGTATTTTCTCAACGCAGGATTACCGAGTTCATTGGCAGTATTCCCGGCAACTGGATTTACGCTGTGGGCGGTGTGATTATGTTGCTGGTAAGTATGCGCCTTTTGTTCGCAGGCTTAGGTATTGGCGGTGGTCACAGCATGCAATTGAGCGAAAGTCCTACCGGCAATATTCACATTGGCAAGAGAGCCTTGGAAGAATATATATCCGCACTGTCTCAAGAAATTTATGGTATTTACAATGTAAAGGTTATAGCTAAGCTTGAGGATGAAAGCATTAACGTGCGCATTAACGCATCCATCGAGCCTGGTATAAATATTCCTGAAGCCACCGGTGAAATTAAAGCTAACGTTAAGGAAAGCATTAAGAAAATGACCGGTATTGAGGTTAAGGAAATTGAAGTTTACTTCAAACAAATCAAAGCTAAAGAAGAATAGGAGGAAGAAGAATGTTCGGCGAAATTCTTGCAGATATTTGGAATAATTACCGTGGACGTTTACTTTGCTCCTTAGTTGGCTTAGGTATTGGGGTAACGTTTTTATGGTTAGGTTTTTTTAAGACCATGTTCCTTATCATTTGTCTAAGCAGTGGCTTTTTTATAGGCAACAAGCTGGACAAGAAGGACGATCTTATTGAGTGGCTGGATAGGCTGTTGCCACCCGGTTACCATAGATAAAGCATTGGGGGAAGGATATTATGAGTCGTAGATTAGCTAGAGAAGTTGTATTACAAAGTTTGTTTCAAATAGATTTTAATGAATGTGAGGCAGATAGCGCATTAAACAGTGCTCTTGCTGAACATGATGAATTTGCTTGCCTGAATGAAGTGCAAGAAGGTGAAGAAGTTAGTGCGAAAGCAGTTTCCTGCATGAAAGCAAAGGATTATGCTGAAAAAGTTTTGAATGGTGTACTGGAAAATATTCAAACCATTGACGACAAACTGAGCCAATATGCAGTTGACTGGACTGTAGAAAGAATGCCTGCAACCGACAGAAACATTCTCCGTATTGCAGTTTATGAAATGCTTTTTGCAGAAGAAAAGATTGCTCCTGGTGTTGCCATCAACGAAGCTGTAGAGATTGCAAAGCTGTATGGCAGCGAAGAAGCACCGCGTTTCATCAACGGTGTATTGGGCAAAATGGTTAGATAAAATGAGCAAGAAAGTATTTCTGGGGATTGATACCAGCTGTTACACTACATCTGTCGCTGTTATTGATGAAGCAGGCGAATTGGTAGGTGAAGCACGTAAAATTTTAGACGTGAAGCCCGGCCGCTGTGGCTTGCAGCAATCTGAGATGGTGTTCCAGCACACCCGTAATCTTCCTAATTTAATGGAAGAGGTGTTGAGTGGTAAGGACTATAAGATTTCTGCCATTGGTGTATCAGGTTATCCCAGACCTATTGAAAATTCTTATATGCCTGCATTTTTGGCAGGTACCGGCGTGGCTCGCACTTTAGCTGCTGCAATCGGAGCAAAGCTGCACATTGTAAGTCATCAGGAAAATCATCTTGAAGCTGGGGTGTGGAGTGCAGGCGGTCCTGATGCAGAACGATTCCTTTTATTGCACGCTTCTGGTGGCACTACGGATATGCTTCTTGCAGAAAAGCAGGAGAACGGTCGTTTTAAAATAACCGAAGTTGGTGGCAGCATTGACCTCCACGCTGGACAATTCATTGATAGAATTGGTGTTGCCTTAGGCTTGCAGTTCCCTACTGGTCCAGAGCTGGAAAAGCTTGCGGCTACGGCAGATGCTTCCCAAATGGTAGAGCTTCCCGTTTCCGTGCGTAAGCTTAACGTGAGTCTTAGTGGTCCCGCAACTGCTGCCCTGCGTAAGTTGGAGGCAGGAGCTAACGGCGCAGCTTTGGCATTAGGAGTGCAATACGCTTTGGCTGAAACATTTACCCGTATGCTGCGAAATGGGGCGGCAGAGTACAAGGTGAACGCTGTGCTTCTAGTTGGCGGTGTGGCTTCTAACAGCTACATTCGCAAGCACGTTACCGAAAAGCTTGCCAAACGTAGAGTGAGCGTGTGGGTTCCCGAAGCTCGCTTTAGCTGTGATAACGCAACTGGCAATGCAGCTTTTGCGTATCGTATGAGTAAGTAATATATAAAGGTAGAATAATTTGATAGAACAAGCCTTTACTGTCACAGAAATTAACAATTATATAAAGTCTTTGCTAGATGGCGAACCTGCCTTACGCAATGTACAGATTGTAGGGGAAATCTCCAACTTCAAGCGTTACCCTTCCGGTCACTGCTACTTTACCTTAAAGGATAGCGGTGCTGTCCTGAAATGCGTGATGTTTCGTGGTAAGGCAATGAGTATGCGCTTTGAACCACAGAATGGTGATACAGTACTTGCCATTGGTCGCATTGCTGTTTATGAACGTGACGGAGTGTACCAGCTTTATACTGATATGCTTCTGCAACAAGGCGTAGGCGATTTAATGATTGCTTACGAAAAGTTAAAGGCGAAGCTGGAAGCAGAAGGTTTATTCGCAGAAGAACGTAAACAGCCCTTGCCAGTTAATCCTAAGACTGTGGGAATCATTACTTCTCCTGCGGGAGCAGCAGTTCGTGATATCATCACGGTGTCTAGAAGGCGTAATCGTGGGATAAAGCTCTTACTTTTTCCTGTAAAAGTTCAAGGTGAAGGCTCTGCAAGAGAGATTGCACGTGCCATCAACTTCTTTAACAGGCATAATCTGGCAGACGTTCTAATTGTTGGTCGTGGTGGTGGCTCCGTTGAAGAATTGTGGGCGTTCAACGAAGAAGAAACAGTTCGAGCAGTTGCGGCGAGTGCTATACCTATAATTAGCGCAGTAGGGCATGAAACAGATTTTACCCTCTGTGATTTTGCTGCTGACAAACGGGCAGCGACACCTTCCCAAGCAGCAGAGCTTGCTGTTGCTGATGCAGAAGGCTTCATTTTACAGATTGAAAACCTGGAAAGACGTTGTCGTCATTTAATGACTGCTCGTTTGGAACAGGAAGAATATAGATTAGATAGATTGAGTAATTCTTGGGCGTTAAAAGATCCGGAAAGAATTTTTGCAGAAGGTGCCTTACGTACCGATGCTGCCTATACAAAGCTTGTAAATAAAATGGATGGCTTGCTTAAAGAAAGCATACATAGCTTTGAACTGCAGGCTGCTCGTTTAGATAATTTAAGTCCCTTGTCAGTTTTGGCACGTGGTTATTCCGTAACTCAAAAGGATAACTTCAAGGTGGTTACCTCGATTGAGCAGGTACGCTGGGGCGATGAACTGATTACTACTGTGGGCGATGGCAAGATAGTTTCCGTTGTCCAAAGTGTGGAGGAAAAATAATGGCAAAGAAAATTGCTAAGAATATTAAATTTGAAGAAGCCTTGGCAGAGCTTGAAGAACAGGTACGCCTTTTGGAAAGTGGCGAGCTGTCCTTGGAAGATTCTTTAGAGGTGTTTAAGCATGGTATCGAGCTGAGCAAGGTATGTATGGGCAAGCTTGAAACCGTGAAAAAAGAAGTAGAAAAAATCGTTGCTACTAGTGACGATGACTATAAATTAGAAACATTCCATGATTTGGAGGCATAAGATGGATTTTGCAGTTTACTACGACAATCAAAGAAAATTAATCGAAAACTTTTTAGAAACTAGAATGGCTAAAAAGGGTATCAGCAAAGTTGACGATGCCATGGCTTATAGCTTGTTAGCAGGTGGCAAACGTATTCGTCCGGTACTCTTGATGGCTACTGCAGAAGCTTTAGGTAAAAAGGGCTACAATTATTTGCCTGTTGCTTGCGGTTTGGAAATGATTCACACCTATTCCTTGATTCATGACGACCTGCCCTGCATGGACGATGATGATTATCGTCGTGGTCGTTTGACTAACCACAAGGTTTATGGTGAAGCAATGGCAGTTCTGGCAGGCGATGGTCTTTTGACCTTGGCTTTTGAAGTAATGCTGGAACAAAAGAACGTAGACCCTGCAGTTTTGATTGAAGTTGTGCGTGAAATGGCAATGTGCGCTGGTAATTTTGGTATGGTTGGCGGTCAAGGCTTGGACTTGGAAGCTGAAGGCAAGGAAATTAGCGCAGAAGAATTGCGTAAACTGCACGCTGGTAAAACTGGTGCCTTGTTCATCGGTGCAGTACGTGGCGGCGCGCACTTGGCAGGCGCAACTGATGAACAACTTTTGGCCTTGACTAAGTTTGCTGATTTGTTAGGCTTAGCCTTCCAAATTACTGATGATATTCTTGATGTTGAAGGTGATGCTGCTACTTTGGGCAAACCCATTGGCAGTGATGCGAAAAATCAAAAATCTACTTATGTAAGCTTGTATTCCTTAGAAGGTGCTAAAGCTTTGGCGGAAAAAACTGTGGAAGAAGCTTTGCTGTGCTTGGAAAGCTTCGGCGAAAATGCAGACGCACTTCGCGAAATTACCAAGCTGATGTGTAATCGTAAAAACTGATTAACGAGGTAAAATCTCTCATGAGTGAAACTAAACTTCTAGACACCATCAATTCTCCTGTTGATGTGAAGGCGTTGACAGAAGAACAATTGGTGCAATTGGCTGGGGAAATTCGTCAGCTGATTATTGAGGTAACAGCTAAAAATGGTGGTCACTTGGCACCGAACCTTGGCGTTGTAGAGCTTACCCTTGCTTTGCATAAGGTATTTTCTACTCCCAAGGATAAGATAGTTTTTGACGTAGGTCATCAAGCTTACATTCATAAAATTATCACTGGCAGACGTGCACAGTTCCACACCCTTCGTCAATACGGAGGTCTTTCCGGCTTCCCGAAGCGTAGCGAAAGTAAGCACGATGCCTTTGGTGTCGGCCATTCCAGTACTTCTATTTCTGCGGCGCTTGGTATGGCTGTTGCTCGTGATGTGAAGGGCGAGGACTACGATGTGGTTGCTGTCATCGGTGATGGCTCCATGACTGGCGGTCTGGCTTTTGAAGCCTTGAACAACGCTGGTGACTTACATAAAAAGATGATTGTTGTGCTGAACGATAATGAGATGTCCATCTCTAAAAACGTAGGTGCAATGTCCGATTACCTGTACCATTTGCGTACAGGTGAAACCTATACCAAAATTAAACACGACCTTGAAGGCTGGTTAAGCAATGTTGATTTTGGCGGCGACGTACTGAAAGTTATCCGTCGCATTAAGGGCAGCGTGAAGAATTTGGTATTGCCAACTTCCATCTTTGAAGAGCTTGGCTTTACCTATCTTGGTCCCATCGATGGTCACGATATTCACAGCTTGCTGGAAGTTATGGAAGCCGCCAAACATATTGATGGCCCCGTCCTTGTACACGTAATTACTAAAAAGGGCAAGGGTTATGCTCCCGCAGAGGAAAGTCCCAATAAATTCCATGGTACTGGCCCCTTTGAAGTTGCTACTGGCAAAAAGATTACCAATCCTAATGCACCCATCACTTATACCGAGGTGTTCGGTAAAACTGTGATTGAGCTTGCCCAAGAAGATAAAGACATTGTTGCCATTACTGCGGCAATGCCTGACGGTACTGGTCTTACTCCCTTTAGTAAGGAGTTCCCCAAACGCTTCTTTGACGTTGGCATTGCGGAACAACACGCAGTAACTGCGGCAGCAGGTATGGCGGCAGCAGGCTTAAATCCTGTGGTAGCAGTTTATTCCACTTTCCTGCAACGTGCTTATGACAGCGTGCTGCACGACATCTGTATGCAAAACCTGCACGTGAACTTGTGCCTTGATAGAGCAGGCTTAGTAGGTGACGACGGCTTTACCCATCACGGCGTATTTGACTACGCTTACTTACGTAGCATGCCTAATATGGTCGTTATGGCACCTAAAGATGAAAATGAACTGCGCCATATGCTCAATACTGCTGTGAAAATGAACAGCCCTGTTGCTGTACGTTATCCTCGTGGCAGTGGAGTTGGTGTAGATATCAGCGGTGCCATGGAAGAACTTCCCCTTGGCAAGGCAGAAGTATTACGTGAAGGTAGTGACGTATGCTTGTGGGCAATCGGAACTATGGTGGAAAGCTCTCTGAAAGTTGCTGATAAGCTTGCCGAAGCAGGCATTAGCGCGGGCGTAGTTAACATGCGTTTCGCTAAACCCTTGGATAAGGAACTGCTCTTGGCTCACGCAGCTAAATATAAAAAGCTTGTTACCATGGAAGAAGGGGTGCTGCAAGGCGGTGTAGGCAGCGCAGTGCTGGAAACTTTGAATGATGCTAAGCTGTTAGGCGAATGCAAGGTGCTGAACTTCGCTATTCCTGACGAGTTTGTTCTGCATGGTGATAAGCAAAGACTGTTCCAAGATATTGGACTTGATGTGGATACAATGGCTAACAAAACCTTAGCCTTTGTAAAGGGTGAATGAATTGAAGAAAGAACGTTTAGATGCACTCCTCATGAACCGTGGACTTTTTGAAAGCAGGGCACGTGCCCAAGCTGCGGTTATGGCAGGTCAAGTGCTTGTTAACGAACAAAAAATAGATAAACCGGGAACTCAGGTTGCTCCTGATGTTACCATCCGTCTTTTAGGTGACAAGCTTCGCTACGTTAGTCGCGGTGGCTTGAAGCTGGAAAAGGCATTGCAAATTTTCCCGATTAACGTAGATGGCAAGGTAGTTGCAGATATTGGTGCTTCTACCGGTGGCTTTACTGATTGCGCACTGCAGAACGGTGCTGCCAAAGTTTACGCCGTTGATGTAGGCTACGGTCAGTTGGCGTGGAAGCTGCGCAGTGATGAACGCGTAGTGAATATGGAACGCACCAACGTACGCTATTTAGAAAGCGATAGCTTGGGAGAATTGGTGGACGCAGTTACTATTGACGTTGCCTTTATCTCCTTAGATAAGGTGTTGCCCGCAGTATTTAAAATTCTTAAACCGGAAGGCTTCGTTGTGGCTTTGATTAAGCCTCAGTTTGAAGCTGGTAAGGAAAATGTAGGCAAGAAGGGCGTTGTACGTGACCCCAAGGTTCACGAAGACGTTATTAAAAATGTGATTAGCTTTGCTAAAGGTGAAGGCTTTGGCATTGCAGGCTTGGACTTCTCTCCAATTAAAGGCCCCGAAGGAAATATTGAATATTTGCTTCATTTAACTAAGGGTGATGACGATGCTGTGAGCGAGGCTTATGTAGATGAACTTGTAAGCCGTAGCCACGGTGATTTAGATAAAAAGGCTACTGCCGAATAATAGGAGCTTTGATGAAGGCAAAACGCTTGGGAATTTTCCCTAACATGACAAAAGAAAAGGTACGTGCCAATCTGCAAAACTTTGTAGATTTATGTAGAGAGCAGGGGTTGGTACCTGTGTTACCTATGGATATTTGCGAAGAGTACGACTGTGAGTGCTACGATATTAACAATGAAGAAGCGTTACGTAGTCTTGATTTTGCTGTATCCTTAGGCGGTGATGGTACACTCTTGAAAATGGCTGGTTACATTGTACCCTTGAATATTCCTGCCTTTGGTGTTAACTACGGCAAACTTGGCTTCTTGGCTGAAGTTGACAGCCCAAGCATTCGTAAGGCCATTATAAGACTGGGGCGTGGTGAGTACGTTGTAGAAAGCCGCAATTTATTGCAAGCACAAATCATGCAAGATGAAGAATGCTTGAATAAGGTGCACGCCCTTAACGAATTGGTACTTTCCAAAGGTGCTTTTAGTAAAATGGCACACATGCAAACCTTCATCAATGGTAGACCTTCTGGTAACTACTTTGCTGATGGTCTCATCGTAGCCACAGCTACAGGCTCTACTGCTTACTCTTTGTCTGCTGGCGGGCCCTTGGTTCAGCCGGAGCTTGAAGTTAGCGTAATTACTCCTATTTGCGCACATTCCTTGGCGGCACGCACATTGGTAATCCCTATGTCCGAAGTTATTGATTTAAAGGCTGTGCCCGGTAGTGAGGATATGATGCTTTTTGCTGATGGTGAAGATGTGGGTGAGGTAACTGAAAACACCTACGTGCGTATTGAAAAGAGTCCCTATAAAATGCAGTTCATCCGTTTGACAAGTCGTGACTATTACCAAACTTGGCAACAAAAACTGATGAGTAATATTTAATCTTTAGGTTATTTAAATAAATGAGGTGAGCAATCATGAAAATGACCAGACACGCAAAAATTAAAGAGATTATTGACAAAAACAATGTAGAAACCCAAGAGGAGCTGGCTGCAGCTTTACGCAGTGAGGGCATCGAGGTAACTCAAGCTACCGTTTCCCGCGACATTAAAGAGCTGATGCTGGTAAAGGTTCCCGATGCAAATGGTCACTACCATTATGCGTATCCCAAGGAACATAATATGCTCCTTACTCCCGGTCGTCTGGAACGCACCTTCCAAGATTCCATTATTGGTGTGCGTGCTTCCCAATGTATGGTAGTAATCCGTACTTTACCGGGTACTGCCCAAGCTGTAGCTTATGCAGTAGATTACATGAAATGGTCTGAAATTTTAGGAACCATTGCCGGTGATGATACTGTATTCGTAGCCTTGGCAGATGAAGAAGGCGTAAAAACCTTAATGAACCGTTTTAAAGATTATCAATAATTTGAGGTAGAACCATGCTGCAATCCTTGCACGTTCATAATTTTGCTTTATTAGAAGATGCAAAAGTAGAATTTGCGCCGGGCTTCAACGTTTTTACTGGTGAAACCGGTGCAGGCAAATCAATATTGGTAGATGCCTTTGGCGTTGTTTTAGGCAATCGAGCTTCTGCGGACTACGTGCGTAGTGGTGCTGATAGCTTTTGGGTGCAGGCTGTTTTTGATATTAGCAGTATGCCCCAACTTCAAGCGTATCTAGAAGAACAGGACATTGAGGTTGAAGATGACCTGTTCTTAAAACGTCAGGTTACTGCAGCCGGCAAAAGCAAGGCTACGGTCAATGGGGTGCAGGTACCTTTGAGCATCATTAAAGAAATCAGCACCATGCTTGTAGATATTCACGGTCAGCACGAAAACCAAGCATTGCTTAATGCTGAGGCACCTAGAATTTTGGTGGATGCTTTTGGCGGTGCGAAGGTTGCTGAGCCTTTGGCGCGCTATGGTGCTTTATACGCTAAATATATTGGCTTGCAAAAGAAGCTACAGGCTTTAAAAGCAGATTGTGAGCAGCAGGATATACTTTTGGATCGTTATGCTTGGGAAGTAAAAGAAATTGAAGCTGCCAAGCTGCAAATAGGCGAGGAAGTAGCTTTAGAAGCAGAAGCAAAGGTACTGCAAAACAGTGAGAAGATTCTTACTGCAGTCAATGGAGCTTATGGCTTATTAGATGAAGAAAAAGCTGTACTTTCCTTGCTTGCTAATGCTAAGAACACCCTGCACACCGCAGTACGCTATGACGGCAAGCTAAGTGCGGTGTTAGATAATTTAGACAGCGCTTGGCTTACCCTTGACGATTGCCGTCAGGAATTAAGTGAGTATTTGTCTAGAAGTGATTTCAACGGTGAGCGTGCTAACGAAGTGCAACAACGTTTAGACACTATCTACCGTTTACATAAAAAATATGGTGGCTCTACTGATGCTGTCTTAGCATATTTAGAGACTGCCAAACAAAAATACAACGAACTTTTAGATTTGGCTGAAACCATTGCTAAAGCTGAAAAAGAACTTGCTCAGCTGACTAAAGAGCTTACTAAGGCTGCAGATGTTTTGACCTTAGAACGTAAGGCGCAGGCTGAACGTTTGGCTAATTTGGTAACTACTCATATCCACGACTTGGCAATGCCCAATGGTATTTTTGAGGTGCAATTTACTGAATTAGAAAAATTTACTGCTAATGGACGTGATGGTATGACTTTCATGTTCAGCGCTAATATGGGTGAGCCTGTCAATGAGCTGGAAAAAGTTGCCAGCGGTGGCGAACTCTCCCGTATCGCTCTTGCTATTAAAACTGTGATGATGAATACAGGCGATGTACCTACCATGGTCTTCGACGAAATAGATACTGGTGTAGGTGGCGTAACTGCACAACGTATGGCAGAAAAGATTGCCATCATTTCCAATATTGGACAAGTTTTGTGTATTACTCACTTGCCGCAAATTGCTGCCTTCGCTGATAGGCACATCTACATTGAAAAGCAAAGCAGTGCTGGTCGTACTGCAACTATGCTTACCGTACTTGATGAGGAAGCTCGCGTGCGAGAACTGATGCGTATGACGGCAGGCACTAGCGAAAGCAATGCAGCCTACGAAAACGCTAAGGAGCTTCTCGCCACTGCAGAAGCTGTTAAAAGTAAGAGGTAGTTTACTGATGATTAAAAAGTTTCATGAACCTGAATTAGATGAACATTATCTGAGTAATGAACGAGTTTTCTCCGGTCGTCTGCTGAAAGTAGAGCTTGACCACGTAAAATTGCCCAATGGTACTGAAAGTACAAGGGAATATATCCGTCATCCCGGTGCTGTTGCCATTGTCCCTGTCCTTGAAGATGGAAGCATTGTGCTTGTTAAGCAATGCCGCTATCCTTTAGGTACGGTGATGTGGGAAATTCCCGCAGGGAAGCTTGACCACGGCGAAAACGAAGACCCCTTGGAATGTGCTAAGCGCGAGTTAAGCGAAGAGACCGGCTACGATGCAGCTAACTGGCAAAAGCTTATTTCCATTGCCACAACTCCGGGTTTTTCTGATGAAATTATCCATTTATACAAGGCTTGGGGCTTGACTGCTCACAGCCAACATACTGATGAAGATGAATTTATCGGTGTGCAGGCATTTACTCCTGCGCAAATTAAAACAATGATTTTAAACGGTGAGCTTTATGATGCCAAAACCTTATGCGCATTGTATGCTTGCGGTTTAGTTGAATAAATTCCTTTTGGAGATAGAATGAACAACGTTTTTGATTTAGTTTCTGATTTTTATAGTCAGGATGAAGAATGGAATACTGTCCTACGTCAAAGCTATGTGGAAAATTTTCTGCGCGCTAAATCTTGGCAGGGTGCTTCTGACAAGGAGCTGACAGAAGCTTGGGATTACATCACTTTATTGTGCTTGTATCTTGGTAATTCTGAAAACTTCTTGGGCGACATGAGCCGTGATGATTTTATTGACTGCGTTGGCTGGTGTGGCCGTAACGTGGCTGATTTTAAACTAACTGACGGACGTGTAACCAAATTCCTAGACATCATGATTGAACTTTATGACCATCTTTGCAGCAAGAAGATTATTATGTATGCTGAGGCTCCTGTGGAAGCAAAGGCAAAGCTTCTCCCTGAAGGTAAGCTCACCATGATGGATTACGAAGGCAATTTTTATCCTGAATATAATAAATTCAATTTGTATTCTACAGCAGATTTGCCTGCTAAAATTTTCTTGAACATTGGCGATAGACTTAATGATTTAGTTGAAGCTATGCGTAAATTCTTTAGCCAAGAACGTTTTATGCGTGACATCGAGAGAGCTGCCTTTATGTATGGTGGCATCATGCTCAGCGGTGCTGTTCAGGAAAAGCCCGGTTCAGAGGAATACGCCCAATGCTTTTGGGATTACTTTCTCTTTGACCACTATATGGTTGATACTGACGAGCATCCCATCAAACATTTCTATGACTTCGTTTGCAATGATAGAATGTTTACCGAAGAGGGGATAGTTAGTAAGGATGTACTAGAGGAGCTTGTCAAAGCTCGCTTGGTATTATTTTCCGTACAGGGCATCAACGAAGAGGGAACCTATGCTTGTCGTGATTTTATGACAGGACAGATTTATAATCTCATGCTTCCCATTGAGCCTGATACCAAAACTGAGGAATACCTTTTCTTGGGACACATCTTCTATAATGAAACCATGGTTATGAACTTTTTGCGTGGTATGACCATTCCTAAGCGTGCCCGTAAAAAACTCTTAGAGGTGCTTGAAGGTGCCAAAAACTGGTTTGCAATTCGTAATGGCGGCGAAATGAGCTGGGAAGAATTTGTCAGCCGTAACGCTATGTTTATGCGCCATGTAACTTTGGTGTTCTCTGCCTACGTGCGTATGGATGGCTTCAATTACACTACTAATGTAGAAAACTATTACCCCATGCCCATTGACCCGGAAGATAAGGTTGCCCAATGCATTCAGAAAATGATGAAGCCTTACGCTTTTGCAGCTTATGATATTATGTTAACCCAACGTATTTGGAGCGACTATAGGGCGCATTACAATAATTTTAACCCTCGCATGCCTGATGTTTGGGCGGCAGGTGCCATCAAGAATTTTATTGATGCCAACAATATTTATAATTACGATTTAAACAAGGTAGCTGAAATGTGCCATAATATACCTACAGCGGTCATTAAAAATTGCTTCGAGCAAATTCAAAAGACCTTGGGTATTGAAGAGCACGACCCTCGTTATATAAATGAAGAAGGATTACTGCTGATGCTGTTATCCTAGTTTTAAAGGAGTTTACAGATGAGATGTGAATTTTGTGGACGAGAAGTTGAAAATACCGTTTTGGAATGTCCCTATTGCCATTACCAATTCAAGCGTGAGGCACAGGTTTTAAATCCTAACGAGCGAGATTCCTTTGAAGGTGTTACTATTGAAGAAGATGGTAGCACCAATGAAAATGGTAGCAAAACTAAATATCAATACCAAACTAAGGATGAATATACTCGTTACGACCAACAACAACAGCAACAAAGAACCACCATCAAACCCCAGTTTAAGGTGCATACCATGGGCTGTGGCAGTAGCATTTTACTTACACTTTTGATTTTAGGTGGTATCTTGGCACTGTTCTTCTTCCTTTTGCCTACCTTTATGATTTTCGCAGCTATCGGCGCTGTAGTAGTATTTTTCCTGAGATTGTTTATGTAAAAGAAATCCCCGTTACAAACTGTAGCGGGGATTTTTTGGATAATCAAACTTTTTGAGGGTTTGCCAAAGTTTTTGAGGGTCTAACTTGAGGGTTTCCTCATTTTTAACACCGTGTTTTTGAGGGTTAATCGTGAGGGTCTGGTTTGAGGGTCTAACTTGAGGGACTGGCTGTG
>JAFTID010000049.1 GCA_017457085.1 Phascolarctobacterium sp. | reverse complement strand
TTCTATTGTTAAAAACTGGAAAATCTTTTTTGCAATTACTGTATCTTTCTTAGTCCTCGGTATTGGTTCTATTTTGTTCAAAGGCTTCAATCTTGGCATTGACTTTACCGGCGGTAGCATCATGGATCTTTCCTTTAACAAGGCAGTAACCGTTTCTGAAGTTCGTGATGTTTTGAAGGAACACAAGCTGGGTAACGCTATTATCCAATTGGAAAACGTTGATGGGGAACAATCCTCCAAAGGCGTGCTTATCCGTACTGGCGTTATTGATGATAGCCATCGTCGCGAGGTTATGGCTGACCTTGGCAATAAGCTGGGCGAATTCCAAATCCAACGTGTTGAACAAGTAGGTGCAACCATTGGTGGCGAGCTTATCCAACAAGCTGTTATGGCGATTGCTCTTTCCTGGGTATTGATGATTGCCTATATTACTATGCGTTTTGAATTTAAGTTTGCTATTGCGGCTATTATAGCCTTGATTATCGATGTACTGGTAACCTTGAGCTACTTCTCCTTACTGCATTTGGAAATGGATTCTTCTTTTGTTGCAGCGCTCTTGACCGTAGTAGGTTACTCAATTAACGGTACCATTGTAATTTTTGACCGCATTCGTGAAGCTTTGAAAACTCATCGTCGTAACGAAAGCCTTGGTTCCATGGTAGATAACTGCATCTGGTCTACTATGACTCGTACCTGCTATACTGTAGGTACCTCCTTGTTTGCCATTGTGTCCATCTTCCTGTGGGGTGGCGAAACTATTCACAACTTCTCCTTTGCGATGTTGGTAGGTTTCTGCAGTGGTGCGTATACTTCCGTGTTCCTTGCGGGTCCGTTGTGGTTGATGCTTCGTGGTAAGTTAAACGCTTAAAATAAACGCGTGATAAGCACTGTCTAGCGTTGTTGTCACAAAATTGTTTGCTCGACGTACCTCAAGTACGCCGTCGCGGCACAATTTTGCTCCGCCTAGCTATCCAGCACTTCTAACGCGTTTAGATTAATAAGTTTATAAAGCTGCACTCTCTAGTTTGAGGGTGCAGTTTTTGTTTTATAACTAATGAAAAGTGAGCTTTCCGTGACAAAAATATAGTAATCTGTTACAATAAAAGTATTATTAATTTTTAGAATTTCAAAATGAGGTTGTTCTGATGAAAAATATGGCGTGTTGTAATTTTATAGTAAGCATCTTGGGGATGATGATAGGTGCTGCTATTATGATGGCTGCTAGTGAATTTCCCTTGGAGTTTACTGAAAACGGTCCTGGTCCCGGCTTCTGGCCCTTTGCTTTGGGTACTGCCTTGACCGCTGCGGCAGTAGTTCTTTTGGGCTATACCTTTAGCAATAAAGCTGAATTGTCCAAGCAGTTGGTAGCGTTGACTTTACCTGCTAACAAGCGTGTATACGTGATGATGGTGATTGTTGCCGTGTACTGTGGTTTGATTACTGTGCTTGGTTTCTATCCTGCATCTGCACTTTTGATTCCTGCAACTATGAAGCTGATGGATTTCCACGATAAAAAGATTATTGCTTTGACTACTGTTGGCACCATTGCTTTCATTTATGTTATTTTTACCGTGTTGCTGCATACTCAAATGCCGCAATCCATGTTTTTAGAGTAGGGAGGGTATGAGATGGCTGATATTCTTTCTGCTTTAAATATGATTTTTGTTCCGCTGAACCTTTTGGGTTTAGCATTTGGTGTTGCTGTTGGTATCGCTTTCGGTTGTATGCCCGGTCTTTCTGTAAATATGGGCTTGGCACTTTTGTTCCCCTTGGCATTTAGCTTTCAAGGTATTGGCGGTATCTTAATGCTACTTGGTATTTACTGCGGTGCTATCTATGGTGGCAGTATTTCTGCAATCCTTTTGAAAACTCCGGGTACTCCTGCTTCCGTGGCTACCACACTTGATGGTTACCCCATGGCTACCAAGCTTAAACAACCCGGTCGCGCTTTGGGCATTTCCACTATGGCTAGTACATTCGGTGGTGTATTCAGTACCATTTGCCTTATTTTGCTGGCACCCCAGCTGGCAAAGGTTGCTCTGCAATTTTCTAAGCCGGAATATTTTGCGCTGGCAATCTTTGGCTTGAGCATTATTACTTCTGTTTCCAGTGGTAGTGTTGTAAAAGGCATTATGGGTGGTCTCTTTGGTTTGTTCCTTGCCACTGTTGGCATTGACGATATGAGCGGTTCCATTCGTTTTACTATGGATACTACTTATTTCCTTGGAGGCGTGTCCTTTATTCCTGTTTTGATTGGTGTCTTTGCTTTTGCGCAGGTGCTTTCCAGTATTGAAGATTACTATCACAGCGAACAAGCTGAACCTATTAAATTTGTTGATAAGGTGTTGCCTTCTTGGGCAGATTTCAAAAAAGTTTTCGTAACCTTGGTGCGTTCTTCTACCATTGGTACTTTTATTGGTTGTGTACCCGGTACTGGTGGCGATATTGCTTCTTTCGTTTCCTATGATCAAGCAAAACGCTGGTCTAAGAACAGTTCCAACTTCGGTAATGGTGAGCCGGAAGGCGTTGCTGCTCCTGAAGCTGGCAACAATGCTGTTTCCGGTGGTGCGTTCATTCCTGTATTGACCTTGGGTATTCCCGGTGACGGTGCTACTGCAATTATGATGGGCGCGCTGATGGTACAAGGCTTACAGCCCGGTCCCTTGCTTTTCGTGGAAAAGGCACCTGACGTTTACGCAATCTTCATCGGTTTGCTTTTGGCGAACCTGATTATGGGTATTATGGGTTTCTCTTTGATTCGCTTGTTTGCCAAGGTTGTAAACGTGCCTGTACATATTCTGCTTCCCATTATTGTAATGATGACCTTTGTTGGTACTTACTCTTACAATAATTCTATGAACGATGTTTATCTAATGGTAGCTTCCGGTTTTACAGGGTACTTCCTCAATAAGCTTGGTTTCTCCATGTCTGCTATCATCATCGGTATTATTCTCGGTAGTATGGCGGAACAAAACTTCGTTGGCTCTTTGATTATGAGTGATGGAAATTTTAATATTTTCTTCTCTCGTCCTATTTGCCTATTCTTCTTGGTGGCAGCGGCGTTGTCTTTGTTGTCTCCGGTGTTGGGCAAGTTGTTTAAAAAAGGGTAAATGAACAGCACTTCTAACGTGTTTATGAGAAAATGTACTAAAGAGGTTGGGACAAAACCTCTGAATGACAAAAAATATGCACATCATATAGTCATCTTAACTTAAGATTTAACTATATGATGTGCCTTTGTTATTCAAGAAGTTAGTTTTGTCCCAGCCTCTTTTTATGCTTTATACTTCAGCAACTCTTCTTTTAATTTGTAATACTCCCTTGAAAAATAGGGGGTAAGCTGTGCCTCGCGGTGGTCGTAGCCAAAGGCACGCTTAGTAATGGAAATGATAGGCGGTGCTTGGATACGTTTGGCAACGCTAAAGCCTGCAAAAAGCTTCCACCAACATTCAAGGTCTGCAATAAACTCTGCAGGGGTGGGGAAGGTTTCGTTGATAATCTTCTCGTCACAGCTAAGCTCTTGTGCAAGGGTTCCTGCTTTGTACCAACGGAGTACGTCAGCTGGAGTGGTCTTATGCCAATTTTCCACGAAGGAAGCCAAAAGATAGTCGTGGTATTCGTAGGTGAGAGGATCTCCGCCTGTTCCGACAGTTTGGCTGCTGGCAAGCTCCGCACTGGGACGAATGGTGAAGATTTCTTCGGGGATAACCTCACGCTTAAAGACTTGTTCATTCATATAATGGCCGAGTGCGTACACCTGATGTTTCCACAAATCGCCAATCATGGCGAGGGCACCACAGATATCTCCATAGAAGGTGCAGTAACCAACAGTGATTTCTGCTTTGTTGGAATTGCAGGAGAAGGCACCACCAAAAGCCGCAGAAGCAGCTGCGATAATGCGTGCGCCGCGGTCGCGAGCTTGAATGTTTTCTTTAACAATATTGCTAAGCTCTAAATTAAATTTCTTGCCACTAGCCATATTGACTATGGGTGTAGTGGTAAGCTGTTCTTCCGTATGCTCACAGCTGTGGGAGATAGGAATGACAGCGTAATTGGCACCTAAGTTTTTAGCAAGGTTGTAGGCAATATTTTTAGTAGTATCTGAATTATAAGCAGAGGGCAGGTTAATGAGCAGAACATTTTCTGCACCAAGGATATCTGCGTACATGGCAGCAGTAATGGCAGAGTCAATACCTCCGCTTAAACCAATTGTCATTTTTTTGATGCCACATTGATTCAAAAATTTCTCTGTGCCGTAGCGCAGGGATTTGTAAATAGATTCCGGCTCTTGGGGCAGGGGTGCAATACTTGGCTTATCAATGAAGCGACCAGTTTCAGTGTCCCAAGTGCATTCTAAAATAGTATCTGCGTACATTTCTGCGGATTTTGCCAAGTTGCCGTCTGCGTTGTAGGCAGTGGAGAAGCCGTCATAGGTAAAGACGTTCTTGCCATTGTTTTGGATGCCCACGTTGTTGCAGTAAACAAGAGGCACGCCTGCTACCTTAGCTTGGGCGCTGAAAAGCTTGTTACGCTTCTTGTTTTTGCCAAGGCTGTAGGGGGAGCAGGAAAGGTTGCACAAAATTTGCGCACCATTATCTGCCAAGGTTTGAGGTACGTTCAGATGGTAGTTTTCCGTCCAACCATCTTCGCAAATCATCAAGCCAAGCTTAATTTTTTCACCTTTGATGGTGATGGCCAAAGGCTGTAAGGCTTCTTTGACAACAGCATCTTCTTCGGCGCAGAGTTTTTGCAGGCTGTAGAAGTAGCGGTAATCGTCAAACTCACGGTAATTGGGCAGGGAGTTTTTAATAATGAAGCTACGTCCCATGTAACCGCCAAGGATTTTGCCGTCTTGGCAGGCGATGGCAGCGTTGTATTTACGCAAACGACCGTCTTCATTGAGCTTGTCTTTTTCAAAGGCAACGTTACCGAACATAATGCAGAAGCCTTGAGAAGCTTCTACAATTTTTTCTGCATAGTATTGGCAATCGTCTAGGAAGGTTTGCTGTTCCCACAAGTCGCCAATCAAATAGCCCGGGATGCACATTTCAGGCAAAAGTAAAATATCTGCTTGCTTTGCTTTGGCAGCAGCGATTATTTCTAAAATCTTTTTATAGTTTTCATCGGGGCGACCGGGAATGATATCCATTTGCCCGCAAATTATCTTAACAAACACTTGCACACCTCGTTAGTTGCAATTAAGCATTTCTGATGTTATTATAGCAAATAAGATTTGTTTATGCCACTTTAGAGGAGGTTTTTGCCTTGAAACATAACAAAAAAACCAATGCTGCCCGCATTTTGGACGATTTGAAAATAGATTACCGCATTATGGAATATGAGGTGGACGAGGAGCATTTAGATGCTGTTCACGTTGCCAATTCTGTAGGTATGCCTGCCGAGCAGGTGTTTAAAACTTTAGTAGTGCGTGGCGATAAGACGGGAGTGCTTTTTGCTGTTATTCCCGGTAATGGCGAGCTGGACTTGAAGGCTTTGGCTAAGGTAAGTGGCAATAAAAGAACGGAGCTTGTACCTTTGAAAGAGGTGCTGCCATTGACGGGATATATTCGTGGTGGCTGTACTTCCTTGGGTGCGAAGAAAAACTACCCTGTATTTATTGATGAAACCTGCGTGCTGTGGGACGAAATGGCAGTGAGCGCAGGACAACGTGGGATGCAGTTAGTGCTTGCTCCCGATGATTTGGTGCGTGCAACCAAGGCGACCGTGGCTCCGCTCATATTCTAGTGACACTTGTCCGTTTATAGGAAATATGGTATTATTCTTTTATAAATAGAGAATAAATTTTTAGATAGAATAATGCAAAATCGTTAGAAGTGCTAGATAACAAGGCGGAGCGAGCAAGCGAAGCGACAATGCAGGAAGATAGCGCTTATAGCGATTTTCTAGGAAAGTAGGTTGAACTTAATTATGTTATTCGTTAGTACTCGCGGTAAAACCGATTTAGTCAGTGCCTCCCACGCCATTACTCGTGGTTTGGCAGGTGACGGTGGTCTGTTTGTTCCTAAACATTTCCCCCAAGTTCGTTTGGGCGATATCAAAGCAATGGAAAAGAAGCCTTACGTTGAACGTGCTGTGGATATTCTTCTGCAATTCTTAACAGATTTTTCTGAAGATGAACTGCGTGAATGTGTAACCAATGCTTATACTCCGGAAAAATTTGGTGGCGAACCTGCTCCTTTGGTGAAGGTTAACAAAAACACCTCCGTTCTGGAACTGTGGCATGGTCCTACCTCTGCCTTTAAGGATATGGCTTTACAGCTTTTGCCACATATTCTGACTAAAGCTATTGATAAGACTGGTGAAAAACATAAGGTTGTAATTCTTGTTGCTACCTCCGGTGATACTGGCAAGGCTGCTTTGGAAGGTTTTGCTGATGTAGAAGGCACCGAAATTATTGTCTTTTATCCTAGCGAAGGTGTAAGCGACATTCAAAAACGCCAAATGATTACCCAAATGGGCAAGAACGTTAAGGTTTTTGGTATTGAAGGTAATTTTGACGATGCGCAACGTGGCGTGAAAGAAATCTTCGGTAACGCGGCGCTTGCTTATGATTTGGAAGAAAAGGGCTACGCATTCTCCTCTGCTAACTCCATTAACTGGGGACGTCTTGTTCCGCAAATTGTTTACTATTTTAGTGCGTATGTTGATGCAGTTAAAGCTGGCAGCATTAAAATGGGTGACTCCGTTAATTTTGTAGTTCCCACCGGTAACTTTGGTAACATTTTGGCTGGCTACTATGCTAAGTTGATGGGTTTGCCTGTGGAACGTTTGCTGTGTGCTTCTAACAGCAATAATGTGCTTACCGATTTCATTAATACTGGTGTTTACGACAAACGTCGTGAGTTCTTCAAAACAGTTTCCCCGTCTATGGATATTCTTGTTTCCAGTAACTTGGAACGCTTGCTGTACTCCATTACCTATGAAAACGCTGAAAAAGTTGATGCTATGATGAGCAAGCTGAACAGTGAAGGCAGCTACAAAATTGAAGCAGAGTATCTGAAAACCATTCAAAGCGAGTTCTTTGGCGCATGGGTTGATGAAGTGGAAACTAAGGAAGCAATTGCTCGCGTTTACAGCGATTACAATTATCTGATGGATACTCATACTGCAGTTGCTTGGCGTGCGTTGGAAAAATATCGTCTCTTAACCAGTGACGAAACCTTTAGCATTGTGCTTTCTACTGCTAGCCCCTACAAATTCTGCGACAGCGTACTGGAAGCTTTGGAAGACAAGGTGCAAATTGAAGCAGATCCCTTTGCTTTACTCCGTAAATTAAATGAAAAAACTGGTGCTCCCATTCCTGAAAGAATGTTGGCGTTGGAAACCATGCCCATCGTCCACGATGGCGTAATCCCTGCTGACACCATGGAAGAAGCAGTAGTAGAATATTTGAAATAAAATAGCTTGTACACTAGAAAAGGCTCCGCGTTTGCGGAGCCTCAGTTGTTTTTTAGAGCTTGTTTTATTTAGCCCACAGATGTTATTTTCCCAAAAGCTTTTTCAGTTCGGCAACCTTTTCATCAAATTTTTGTAGGGTTACGGTTACCGGTTGGGGAGTGTTCAAATCTACGCCTGCGTTTTTCAAGATGTTTAAGGAGTAGTCACTGCCACCTGCGTGTAGGAAGGCTAAGTATTTTTCTACAGCGCCTTCTTCGCCTTTCAAGATGCTTGCGGCAAAGGCGGTTGCGGCGGAATAGCCAGTTGCGTATTTGTAAACATAGAAGGGAGTGTAGAAGTGAGGGATACGGCTCCATTCGCTTGCCAGTTCTTTATCTGCAGTCAGAGCTTCGCCGTAGTAGCGTTTGTTACTGTCAAGCCAGTAGTTTTCCAGCTTCTCTGCTTGGAGGGTGCGACCTGCGCTGATTTCACTGTGGATGAATTTTTCAAACTCAGCAAATTGAACTTGGCGGTATACGGTGGTGCGCACTGCTTCAAGGAATTGGTTAAGCAGATAAATTTTTTGCGCATCATCTGCGTGCTTCAAGGTGTGTTCTAAAAGCAGGATTTCGTTGGTAGTGGAAGCAACCTCTGCGCAGAAGATGGTGTAATCTGCGTTGATGTAGGTTTGGGTACTGCTGCTAAAGTAGCTGTGCAGTGCGTGACCCATTTCGTGAGCAATGGTGGAGATGCTATTGTAGCGTTTTTGGTAGTTCAAAAGTACGAAGGGATGCACGCCATATACGCCCCAAGAGTAAGCACCACTACGTTTGCCTTTGTTTTCGTAAATGTCAATCCAGCCTTCACTAAAACCTTTTTTCAAGGTAGCAAGGTATTTTTCGCCCAAGGGTTCCAAGGCAGTAACAATTTTTTTGCAGGCTTCGTCAAAGTCACAGGCGAAGCTATCGCCTGCGTTGGAGAGAGGCACGTAAATATCGTAGGGGTGCAGTTCGTCGTAGCCAAGTACTTCTTTTTTCAGCTGCATGTATTCGTGCAAGGGTGCAAGGTTATCGTGCACAGTTTGAATCAAGCCGTCGTAAAGGCTGGTGGGAATGTTGTCTGCTGCTAAAGATGCGGTCAAGGTGTCAGGATATTTGTGGGCAGTAGCGTAGAAGTTAGCACTACGGCAGCTACCGGTTAAAGTTGTAGCCAAGGTGTTGCGATATTTATGGTAAGTACCCATCAAGCCTTGGAAGGAGTTTTTACGCAGTTCGCGATCAGGAGAAGTCATGTTCAAAAGATAGTTGCCTTCGCTGACTGTTGCTTCGTTGCCGTTGCCGTCGGTGATTTTAGGGAACTGCATATCTGCGCTGACAAGGGAACGGAATGCGGTAGCAGAGGTGCCAGTTGCCAGACGACTTTGAGCAAGCAGTTCTTCCATTTCAGCAGGCAGGATGTGGTCTGTAAGACGTACCAAGTTTTCAATATAGTATTTGTAATTAGCAAGCGCAGGTTCGGTTGCCAGCATCTCTGCTAATTTTTCCTTATCAAGTGCTAAAATTTCCGGTTCAATGAAGGAATTAGCATTGCTGAAAGCAGCGGCAAGGGTTTCTGCTTCGCCAGCAAGTGCTTGCAGATGTTGGTCAGTATTATCAGCATCTTGTTGCAGACGTGCATAGGCGTAGATTTTTTCAACCATTTGTGCCAATTCGTCCTGCAGCATTAAAGCGGCAACCATAACCTTGCCATCGTGGAGCAAACCTTTGAATTCGCCAAGGGTAGGCAATTTGCTTTTCAATTCTTCACAAGCTGCTTGCCATTCTTCTTCATTAGTATAGATATCGCTAACGCGCCATTTGTATTCAGCAGGAATTTCTGCGCGAGGAACGCTACTGCCGTGGGCGGGAATAATTTTTTCACTCATTATATTTCACTCCTTGCAAAATCAATTTTATTATTTTACTATTATAACATACGAAATAAAAAGGAGCAGAAAAATGCGTGCACTTTTAATCGCGATTAACAGTAAATATGTGCATACTGCCTTGGGCTTGCGTTACGTAGGCGAGTACGCCAAAGGGCAAGGCTTTGATGTACATTTAATAGAAGAAACTATTAACACACCCATCTTGGCTGTGTTGGAAAAGATTATGGACTACAAGGCAGAGGTTTATGCTTTTTCCGTGCATATCTGGAACAAGCCTTTTGTGTACCGCTTGATTGCCATGCTAAAGAAGCTTCGTCCGGAAGCGACTGTAGTTGTTGGTGGTCCTGAGGTTGCCTTTGACGCTGAACGTATCTTTGCGGAATTGCCTGCCATTGATTACATCGTGCAGGGCGAAGGCGAAAAAGTCTTTGCGGAATTTTTAGCAAGCTACGGTACGGGTGAGGTGCCTGCTCACGTTGCCTATAAGAGTGAGGGAGAAGTGTGCTTGAACGGTGGTGTAACCGTCATTGAAGATTTAAGCTTGTTACCCTTCCCATATCCTGATTTGGAAGCAGTGGTTGAGGCTCATAAAATAGTTTATTACGAATGTACCCGTGGGTGTCCATTTAACTGCTCTTACTGTTTGAGTGGCATCTCACGTTCTGTGCGCAAACGTCCTTTGGAAATGGTGCTTTGCGATATGGATACCTTCATGGCGGCGCAGGTACCCTTGGTAAAATTTGTAGACCGCACTTACAATTTGGATGAAAAGTATTTCCTGCCCATGATGAAATATCTGGCAGAAGCGGATAC
Source organism: Phascolarctobacterium sp. (assembly GCA_017457085.1). GTDB lineage: Bacteria > Bacillota > Negativicutes > Acidaminococcales > Acidaminococcaceae > JAHHUH01. Next base: position 1,116 of record JAFTID010000049.1, on the reverse strand, counting down.
CAACACCACCTTCCACTTTGAAATTAAGGCAGATATTCTTTCTGAAGAAGTGTTGGTTTTCTTGGCGACGGTTCCCAGAGGTCGCTTCCAATTTGAAATTGGCGTGCAGACAACTAATCCGCCTACCTTGAAAGCAATCAATAGGCAGGATAATTGGGAAAGACTTGCTCATAATTGTCAAAGACTTTTAGGCTTTAAGAATATGCATCTGCATCTTGATTTGATTGCAGGGTTGCCTTATGAAAGCTTAAAAGAGTTTAGAAAATCCTTTGACGATGTGTATTCCTTGAAGCCGGATATGTTGCAGTTGGGTTTCTTAAAGGTCTTGCCCGGCACCCAGATGAATAAGGAAACGGAAGACCACGGCTTGCGTTATATGGACGAGCCGCCCTACGAAATCTTGGCTACAAATTATATGCCTTACGAAGAATTGCAGTTTCTCAAACGTTTGGAAAGTGTTTTTGAACAGACCTATAACACTGGTAACTTCGCCAACACCTTGCGCTATTTAATAGAAAGAAATGGTAAAGGCGCCTTTGCTTTTTATGAAAGCTTAACCAATTGGTGGGTGATGGCAGGTAATTATCCCCAAACCCACAATGCCAAAGGTGTTGCAAAAATTTTATATGACTTCATTTTGGAATGCTTTGCTGATGAAGCAGATATGCTCATTGAAATTTTACGCTACGATGTTTTTGTGGGCATTGTTGGTTGGAAGCCGGAATGGCTGCACTGGAATACGGAAGTAATTTTTGAAACCGTCTCTGATTTTTGGCGTGATGAGGAAAAGGTTGCCCAATATATTGCCAATTATAAGTTTAGCAGCTGGCGACAGATTCATAAAAATTACCCCATAGAATTTTTTAGAAACGATATTTTAACGGGCGAAGTACGTGAATTTTACGTGATGGTAGAGAATATTGGGGAAGAAGTTACTGCAAAAGAGATTATTTTATAACTTTTTCAGGGCGTGTCCTGCGTGAGCAGGACACGTTCTTTTTGCCAACGAAGCCAAGCGTGTCATGAAAAAATGTCAGAAACAGTTTAAAAAAGGTGTTGACAGCCTAGGGCTTGAGTGCTATTATATACAAAGTCGCTGACAGAACAGCGGCGCAG